>QHXD01000472.1 GCA_003223895.1 Acidobacteriota bacterium | reverse complement strand
TGGGTCACGGCTCGGCTCAACGGCATCCCTTATCTTGAAAAATCGCCAATGAACTATTGGATGGTAGCCGCTTCATTCGCTGTGTTTGGCGTACACGATTGGGCGGCCCGGTTGCCTCTGGCTTTGATGGTTGTCGCGCTGTGCTGGGTGACGCTCCGCTTCGGCAAATGGGCCTTCGGAACCGATGCCGGTTTTCACTCCGGTCTCGTCTTGAGCACGTCGATCGGCCTTTTCCTCTTCACGCGGATTTTGATTCCGGATGCGACTCTCACGCTGACGATCGCGCTGGCCATGTGGTGCTTCTTGCGCGCGCTCGAACCGGACGAACGAAAAACGGGCTTGTGGGCATCGCTGCTGGCACTGTTTGTCGGAATCGGCTTTCTCTTGAAAGGATTGATCGCCATTCTATTCCCCGCCGGAGCCGCGCTCGTCTACATGGCTGTCACGCGTCAGCTTTTTTCCCGAGATGCCTGGCGCCGCCTTCATCCCGTTTCAGGCTCAATCATCGTGCTGTCGATCACCGTCCCGTGGGTAATTCTGGCTACATTGCGCAACCCGCCATCCTTCGACTTCACGCTCCGGAGCGTAGCCGGCCAATATCACGGCTTCTTCTGGTTTTATTTCATAAATGAGCACCTGCTCCGATTTCTGAATCTTCGCTATCCGCGCGATTACAACACAGTGCCGCGCCTCTGGTTCTGGTTCCTCCACGTCGTCTGGCTATTCCCGTGGAGCTTCTATTTTCCGGCTGCCGTGCGACTCGGCTACAGACCTGTAGATCGCGCGGGCCGTACGCGGCTGCTGGCGCTTTGTTGGGCAGGATTCGTGATGACGTTCTTCAGTTTTTCAACGACGCAGGAATACTACTCGTTGCCGATATATCCCGCGCTTGCTTTGCTGCTCGGGTCGGCGATGACGCCGGAAGGTGCATGGATAAAACGCGGCACGAAAGCACTGGGTGTGGTCGCTGCGGCGCTTGTCGTCGTGATTGCAGCGATTCTTTGGCAGGTTTGGACGTTGCCAGCGCCCGGTGATATTTCAGCAGCCCTGGTGCAGCACTCGGAACTGTACACTTTGTCGCTGGGCCACATGGGTGACTTGACCCTGCGATCTCTCGCCTACTTGCGGCTCCCTCTCATGCTCGCAGGAGTCGCCGTGTTGATTGGAGCGATCGGAATTTACCGCTATTCGGCCAACCAGCGCCGTTGTTTCTTCGTAATGGCCGCAATGATGCTCGTCTTTTTTCATGCGGCGCGCCTGGCAATGACCACCTTTGATCCATATCTCGGCTCGAAGCCGCTCGCCGATGCGCTGACAGGCGCGCCTCCTGGCAAACTGATTGAAGCCGACGCGTACTACGCCTTCTCGTCCGTTTTCTTTTACACGAACCGGAAGGCTGTGCTCTGGAACGGCAGAAGAGATAATCTTGAGTACGGCTCCTATGCTCCCGGCGCACCGCCTGTCTTTATCGGCGACGCCGATTTGCAAACACTGTGGCGCAGCGCCGATCGATATTATTTGCTGGCTGAGCATGAGGATCTGCCCCGGATTCATGAACTGGTCGGCGCCTCTTCGGTATACATTGTGAGTGAGAGCGGCGGGAAATACCTGCTGACCAACGGCCGTTCATGATTCGCTTACTTCTGTTCTGCTCACTTCTCGGACTTGTTTCCAGCACGGTCTATTTGATGTTGGTCCTGCGAGCGGCAAGACGCTTTCGCCGGGAGTTTCGAGAGGAACCACACAACCGGCATACACGGCCTTTCGTTACGGTGTTGAAGCCGCTCCATGGCATGGAGCCGATGCTGGAGCGCAATCTGGAAAGTTTTTTCAGGCAGGATTATCCGGAATTCGAACTCATTTTCGGCGCTCGACATTCGGAAGATCCCGCTCTCAAAACTGTCGACGCACTCCGCCGCAAGTATCCGCAGGTAAAAACGACCGTCGTCTTATCCGGCGAGCCTGAGTATCCAAATGCAAAAGTCTTTGCGTTGGAAAAAATGGTGCGCGCGGCTGCGGGATCCTATCTCGTCATTACCGATAGCGATGTGTGCGTGAAGGCCGATTGCCTCGAGCAAGTGGTCGTGCCCCTGCTGAATCCAGCGGTCGGCGTTGTGACATGCCTCTACCGCGGCGTCTCCGCAGGCGGCATTTGGTCGACACTGGAGGCGCTCGGCATGTCGATCGAGATGACGTCGGGTGTGCTTGTTGCGAAAATGCTGGAAGGCATGAAGTTTGCCCTGGGGCCGACGATGGCAACGCGTAAAGACATTCTCGAATCCATCGGCGGTGTCGCGGCCCTGGGATCCTATTGTGCGGACGACTACGTTCTCGGCAACCTTGCTTACAAATCCGGTAAGGAGATTGTACTGTCGCATCACTTCATTGACCATGTGGCGACGAATACATCCGTACGATCGTCACTCATGCACCAGGTCCGATGGATGAGAAGCACGCGATTCTCTAGACGGGCCGGACATATCGGCACTGGTTTAACCTATGCGGCGCCATTCGGTTTGCTAGGGCTGTTTGCAGGAGCCGCAATTCAAAATTGGCAACTCGGACTTGCGTTATTGGCGTGGGCCATTCTAAACCGCGTCCTGCAGGCCGTTGCGATTGGATGGGGAGTTATGGGCGATCGAAAATCGCTGTGGCTCTGCTGGCTCTATCCCGCGCGCGATCTTGTGGGCTTCCTTATTTGGTGCGCCAGCTTTGCAGGCAACGAGATTACCTGGCGCAACGAACGTTACCGGCTGATCGCCGACGGCAAGATGATTCGAAAGAAGGGAGATTGACACTTCGTTGTGCGAGCGGTCATTGCACGCGAAACGTGAGTCTGAATTCCCCTCCTAGATTAGGAGGGGTGGCTGCGCCATCAATAAAATGCCGCGAAGCCTCCTTCGCCGGCGCAGACGGGGTGGTCGATCAATGTTGCGAAGCCACCTTATAGATGCTGGCGAAGCCCTCCTTTTTTTATTCGGTTCGCTTCGCGGGCATCTATAAGGTGGCTTCGCCGCGTTGATCGACCACCCCGCCGCTCGCTTTCTAACGAACTATTAATCGCTCGCGGCACCCCTCCTAATCTAGGAGGGGAGTTCTTGCTTCAAGCCCCGCACAAATGGCCAATCTCCAGTCCCCTCCTAATCCAGGAGGGGAATTCTTACTCCAAACCCCGCAAAGTACCCCACTACCCCCTCCTGATCTCGCGCACGGCATAGATAGGCTTCCCCTGGCTCTCGTAATAGGTGCGCGCCAGGATCTCGCCTACCAGCCCCAGGGATATCAGTTGAATTCCACACACGATGAGAAGAACGGCAGCAAACAATAAAGGACCATGCTCTTTCATGATCTCAACGTGTGAAACGAGTTTTCGGAAAAGCAAAAACAACCCGGCCACGCCGCCTGCGCCAGTGCTCAGCAACCCCCAACTGCCGAAAAGCCGCAGGGGGTTGGTGGAGTAATCCAACAGAAACTTGATGCAGATCAGATCCAACATCACAGTGAAGGTTCGCGAAAGACCGTAATTCGATTTACCGCTCTGTCGCGAGAAATTCTTGATTGGAATCTCAGCAATGCTCGCGCCCGACCAGCTTGCCAATGCAGGAATAAAACGATGCAGGTCGCCAAACAGTTGCAGATCCTTGATTATTTCTCGCCGATAAGCCTTGAAGGTCGTCCCAAAATCGTGCAGATCTAAACCGCAAAGCTTTGCCATCAGCCAATTCGCCATGCGGCTGGGAAGCTGTCGGGTCAGCCACGCATCTCGCCGTTCGAGCCTCCATCCGCTGACTATGTCGTATCCCTCGCCGATTTTTGCGACGAAAGCGGGGATTTCGGCTGGATCGTGTTGAAGGTCTCCATCCATCGAAATGATGACCTCGCCGCGCGCAAAGTCGAATCCGGCTTTGA
>QHXD01000471.1:4424-4828 GCA_003223895.1 Acidobacteriota bacterium | reverse complement strand
ACCAACAACAGGCCGCCGATCAGGTTTCCATCAGCAACAGTATAGGCAGCCTGCGGCTTTTGGGATCGACGGACTGGCGCAACTTCGTCGAATCGGCGAGCGCTGTCGAAAAGATATTACGGCGGGATCCCGCCCAGGCGTACGAGCGTATGGATTTTGCCACGCGCGATCGCTACCGGCACGTTATTGAAAGAGTCGCCAGGCGCGTCCGTCTTCCTGAAATCACTGTCGCACGCAAAGCCATCGAGCTGGCAGGCGAGATGGCCGCTCAAAAAGGCAACAGTGACCGAGCCGCACACGTCGGGTTTTACCTGACTCATAGAGGGCTGGCGGACCTTGAAATAGGGACGGGCGTACGACGGACGCCTTACGAGCTTATGCGAAGAGCTCTCGGACGATTTCCG
>QHXD01000471.1:0-4379 GCA_003223895.1 Acidobacteriota bacterium | reverse complement strand
TGCATTCACCTCTGGAATCCATGGCGTCACGCTTGGACTGCTTGGAGCGATCTCCCTTCTCTCGGCCAGCCACCTTGCGGTCGCGATGGTGAATTGGCTGGCCACAGTATTTGTTCCTGCGGATTCGCTGCCAAGAATGGATTTCTCCAAAGGGATTCCGCCGGAATCAACTACGCTGACGGTCATTCCGACAATGCTGACAAACCCCCACTCCATAGAGCATCTGATCGAAGCGCTTGAAGTCCGGTTCCTTGCTAATCGGGATAACAATCTCCATTTCGCTTTGCTGACCGATCTTCGAGATGCGACCCAGGAAACCCTTCTGGAAGATGAGCCGCTGTTGCGGCTGGCAAAGGCGCGAATTGAAGAGCTGAATGAAAAATACCCGGGAGCGAACGGTGACACGTTTTTTCTGTTTCATCGCCCGCGCCTGTGGAACCCGCACGAACGGATCTGGATGGGTTATGAGCGCAAGCGCGGCAAGCTTGCCGATTTGAATTCACTGTTGCGGACCGGATCAACCGACTGTTTCTCACTCATCGTCGGTCAAACCGGGGTTCTCTCACGCGTGAAGTATGTCATCACGCTCGACACGGATACGCAGCTGCCGCGCGACGCTGCGCGGCAGTTAGTGGGGGCCATGGCGCATCCGCTGAATCGTGCCGGGTTCGACGAGACGCTGCAGCGAGTCACCGAGGGTTACGGCATCCTTCAGCCGCGCGTGGCGGTTAGTCTTCCGGGTACAAACCGGTCGCGGTACGCCCGGATGTTCGGAAATGAGCCCGGCATCGACCCTTACACACGGGCTGTCTCCGATGTTTATCAGGATGTGTTTGGCGAGGGCTCATTCATTGGCAAGGGCATCTACGATGTGGATGCGTTTGAACGCTCACTCCATGGCCGGCTGCCGGGCAATCTGATTCTCAGCCACGATCTTCTGGAGGGCTGCTACGCGCGCGCGGGACTGCTAAGCGATGTACCGTTATACGAGGAATATCCATCGCACTACAGCGCGGATGTCAGCCGGCGGCGACGTTGGATTCGTGGAGATTGGCAGATCGCACAGTGGGTGCTGCCGCGCGTGCCCGGCCCCGTCCACAAATCCCAGAGGAATCCGATTTCAATGTTGTCGCGTTGGAAGATGTTTGACAACGTTCGGCGGAGCCTGGTACCTGCGGCACTGACACTTCTTTTGTTGCTGGGTTGGACCATGCTGCCCCAGCCGCGGTTCTGGACCTTGGCAGTGGTCGGAATCATCCTGCTACCCACGTTGTTAGCCGCCATCCTGGACGTGTTTCGGAGGCCGGACGAAGTTCCCCTGCGCCAGCATCTCTTCGCATCGGCGCGTTCGGCCGGCCGCCGCTTTGGGCAGGCAGCATTTTCGTTCGCGTGTATTCCCTACGAAGCGTTTTTCAGTCTCGATGCGATTGCTCGAACCACCGTTCGAGTGTGGTTTACCCACAAACGGCTTCTGCAATGGAATCCGTTCAACAACGGTGAGGGCGATGGCGGGACGAACATCGTTTCGATATGCCGATCCATGTGGATCGGCCCTGCCATTGCGGCCGCGGTGGCAATCTACCTGTCGCTCGCAAGGCCGGGCCCGTTGGTTGAGGCCGCACCCCTGCTGGCCCTCTGGTTCTTCTCGCCGTTGTGGGCAAGTTGGATCGGCCGGCCACTCACCCCGCGTGCCCCGGCGCTTACGGCCGAGCAGATCACTTCCCTTCAAAAGCTTTCCCGAAAAACCTGGGCATTCTTCGAGACGTTCGTCGGTCCCGAAGATCACTGGCTGCCGCCAGACAACTTTCAGGAAAATCCGATGTCCGTCGTCAGTCATCGGACATCGCCGACGAATATGGGCCTGGCCCTCCTCGCGAATCTTGCGGCATATGACTTTGGGTACATCTCTGCAGGAAAGCTCATCGAACGCACGGAGAATGCGTTCGGGACGATGGAAACTCTGCAACGTCATCGTGGCCATTTCTATAACTGGTACGATACCCAGACCCTGCAGCCGCTACAGCCCCTCTATGTTTCAACCGTGGATAGCGGCAACCTTGCGGGTCATCTCCTGACGTTGCAGAAGGGTCTGCTCGAACTTCCTGCCCAACCCGTACTGGCGCCGCGATTCTTTGAGGGGATCCAGCATACTCTAAGCGTTTTGATGGATGTTGCCGGAGTCGATCTCCGGAACATTCTCGATGATGCCGGCACAACCTTGGAAATTTGTCTGGAGCGTCTGGAAGGGGCCGTTGCCGGCCTCAATTTGACTCAAGGTAGCGAAGCGGAATGGTGGGCGGATGCGCTCTTGCGGCAATGTCGAGACGGACTCGATGATTTGCGCGAGCCCGCAGCCGAAAGAGTGAAGGCTATTCGGTGCCTTGCGGTTCGAGCGGAGCGGCTCGCAAGCATGGAATATGACTTTCTGTTCGACGAAGAAAGCCGGCTGCTCTCCATCGGCTACAACGCAAGTGAACGCCGGCTCGATTCCAGTTACTACGACCTGCTGGCATCGGAGGCGAGATTTGCGAGTTTCGTGGCGATCGCTCAGGGACAGGTACCGCAGGAAAACTGGTTTGCTCTCGGACGTTTGCTCACAACTTTCGGCGGAGATCCGGCTCTCGTTTCGTGGAGCGGCTCGATGTTTGAATACCTGATGCCTCTTCTGGTGATGCCGACTTATGAAAACACGCTCCTCGATCAGACCAGCAAGGCGGCCGTAAAGAGACAGATCGACTATGGCAAAGAGGTTGGGGTGCCATGGGGTATTTCGGAGTCCGGTTACAACATCGTCGATGTTCACCTCAATTACCAGTACCGCGCATTTGGTGTGCCCGGCCTCGGGTTCAAGCGCGGACTGGCCGAAGATGTGGTGATCGCGCCGTATGCGTCGGCCCTCGCGCTGATGGTGGTACCGGAGGAGGCGTGCTCGAATCTGCAGCGCCTCGCTTCTGCGGGCCTCGAATGCAAATACGGATTATATGAAGCCATCGACTACACTCCATCGCGGCTGCCCCGAGGCCAATCCAGCGCCGTCGTCCGATCGGTCATGGCACATCATCAGGGTATGACTTTCCTGTCGCTTGCTCATCTCCTCCTGGACCAGCCAATGCAGAGGCGATTCCAGGCGGATCCATTGTTTCAAGCGACCCTCTTGTTGCTGCAGGAGCGCATTCCGAAGGCTGTCCGGCATTATCCAACTACGGCCAGATTTTCCGGCTCGCGTATCGGTTCGAACGATCAAGAGGCGCCAGTACGGGTTTTCAACAGTCCCAACACGCCGGCCCCGGAGATTCAGTTGCTGTCGAACGGCAGGTATCACGTGATGGTCACCAATGCCGGCGGGGGTTACAGCCAGTGGAAAGACATAGCGCTTACACGTTGGCGCGAGGACAGCACTCGCGACAACTGGGGCACTTTCTGCTACCTCCGCGATGTGACGAGCGGCGCAGTCTGGTCCGTTGCTTATCAGCCGACACGGAGTGAACCGAAAAGCTACGAGGCCATTTTCTCGGAGGCGCGAGTCGAGTTTCGCCGGAGCGACAATGACATCGACACGCACACGGAAATCGCCGTTTCGCCAGAAGATGACATCGAGTTACGCCGCATCCGTATCACCAACTCCTCTCGAACACGCAGGGTGATCGACGTCACGAGCTACGCGGAAATCGTTCTGGCGCCGCCTGCCGCCGACGCACTGCATCCGGCGTTCAGCAATCTGTTTGTCCAGACCGAGATCGTCCCGGAGCGCCACGCCATTCTCTGCACGCGCCGTCCTCGATCGGCCGGCGAAGCCACGCCATGGATGTTTCACCTCATAGCCGCTGAAAGCGCAACGGTCGACGAAGTTTCCTATGAAACGGATCGCATGAGGTTCATCGGCCGTGGAAAGACAGTTGCAGATCCACAGGCCCATGCATCGGATGTACTCTCCGGCACCGATGGCTCGGTGCTCGATCCGATTGTTGCTATCCGCTGCCGTATTACTCTCGACCCGGACGAGACGGCCACCTGGTCGATAAATACCGGGACCCGCGTTTCGCGAGCCGCACCTTTGACCTTGCGTGGACGCACAGCCAAGTGTTGCTTCGACAGATCAATGCCACAGAGGGCGATGCGCAACTCTATGGGCGCCTTGCCAGCTCTGTGATCTATGCGAATTCGACACTCCGCGCCGCTCCGAGCCTGCTGGTCAAGAACCGCCGCAATCAATCCGGGCTGTGGGGCTATGCCATTTCCGGCGATTTGCCGATTGTGTTGCTGCGAATCGGCGATCCAACCCACATCGATCTCGTCCGGCAGCTCGTGCAAGCGCACGCCTACTGGCGGTTGAAAGGGCTTGCGGTCGATCTGGTGATCTGGAACGAAGATCAGGCGGG
>QHXD01000470.1:5766-10342 GCA_003223895.1 Acidobacteriota bacterium | reverse complement strand
ATCCGCGAAAAGATCGGCTTCAAACAATAAAAGACAAGTTTCGAATTCTTTGATGGTGCTTGAACTCGGGCATAAAGCCCGCGGCTACGAGCTGCGCGTAGGTTCGCGTCGACGAGGACAGGTGGCCGTCATGTCTGGAGGGACGTGATGGCGGTGACGTCGATGATATCGTCAACCGAACAGCCTCGAGACAGATCATTCGCAGGCTTCGCAAGACCCTGAAGGATGGGACCAATGGCTCTGGCTCCCGCTAGCCGCTCCGCCAGCTTGTAGCTGATATTCCCGGAGTTGAGATCCGGAAAGATCAGGGTGTTTGCATGCCCTTTGACCACGCTGGTGGGAGCTTTCGACTGGGCGATTTCCGGCACGAGAGCGGCATCGGCCTGGAGTTCGCCATCGACGATCAGTTCGGGGTTTCTGGCTTTCACTGTTGCGACGGCTTCGCGGACCCGGGCGAGCGAGGGATGGTCGGCGCTGCCTTTTGTGGAAAACGAAAGAAAGGCCACGCGAGGCTCAGCCTGAAGAAAGATGCGCGCGTTTTTCGCGGCATCCAGCGCAATGTCCGCCAGTTGCATCACGCTCGGAACCGGCACAACGGCACAATCGGCAAAAACCAGACTTGTTGAGGGCAGGGCCATCAGGAAGAAACTCGACACGGTCGAGGAATTCGGATGAAGCCCGATGCAGTGAATCGCGGCCCGAACGGTTTCCGCCGTAGTCGTCGCAGCGCCTCCGACGAAGCCGTCGGCGTCGCCCGCGCGCACCATTGCGGCCGCAAAGTACGCGGGATTCTTCAATCTCTGCTGCGCCTCCACCTCGGTAATCCCGCGCGACTTCCAGTTGGGCAGCAGCAATCTGGCGTAGCGATCGATCAGGGCCTGTGACCTCGGATCGACGATTTCGATATGCGAAAGCTGGACGCCCGTTTCCTTCGCTTTCTGTTCGACGGCCTCCGGCACTCCAACCAGGATCGGCTTCGCCATCCGCATCTGGACCATTCGCGCAGCCGCCCGCAGGACACGAGGATCCGTCGATTCCGGATAGACAATTCGCCGGGGATCTTTCGCAGCGCGTTCGCGAAGCTGATTAATGAGGTCGGACATCAACAGCTATTTTACAGTGGTCACGCCGTTCGGACGCTCGCGCTTCTTCTTGATCTCGATTCCGTGGCGTTTGATCTTCTGATTGAGGGTCGAAAGTGGGATCCGGAAATTGTCGGCGGCTTCCGTCTGGCTCCAGCCGGTCTGCTCGAGCATCTCGATGATCACGCGCCTCTCGAATGAATCGATGACTTCAAAGAGAGATATATCTTTCGTCAGCGGGAAAGAGGACAGGGTAGCGAATCTCGAAGAGGGAGAAACGATGGCTTCCGGCAGCAGATCGCGCCCGATGATCTCGTCATGGGATAAAACCACTGCCCTTTCGACAACGTTTTCCAGCTCGCGGACGTTGCCCGGCCAATGGTAATCCATCAGCACCTTGAGAGCTTCGGAGCTGAAACGGTAAGTCGGCTTGCCGTTCTCTTCGCAGTACTTCTTCGCAAAAAACTCGACCAGGGCAGGGATGTCTTCCTTGCGCTCCCGCAGCGACGGAAGCTGAATATTGATCACATTGAGGCGGTAATAAAGGTCTTCGCGGAATCGTCCGTCGTCCACCAGCCGTTTCAGGTCGACATTGGTTGCCGCAATGATCCGGGCATCCACCTTGATCGTGTCGTTGGCGCCCAGCCGCATGAATTCCTTCTCCTGGATAACGCGCAGGAGCTTGGCCTGAGTCTCGAGGCTGATCGTCCCGATTTCATCGAAGAAGATCGTGCCCTGGTCCGCGGCCTCGAACAGACCCTTCCTTGAAGCGATTGCGCTGGTGAACGCGCCGCGGACGTGACCGAAGAGCGTGCTTTCCAGCAGGTCTCCCGGCATGCTGCCGCTGTTCACCGGAACGAACGTTTTGTCGGCGCGCTGGCTCTTGAGATGAATGGCTTTCGCGATGAGCTCTTTGCCGGTCCCGCTCTCGCCTTGAATCAGGATGGTGCTGCGGCTCGCTGCAACCTGCGTTACCAGGTCGAGCACTTTCAGTATCTTCTCGCTCTTGCCGATGATGTTGCTGTATCCGAAACGTTCCTTCAACGCGCGCCGCAATTGAAGGTTCTCACTCATCAATTGGCGCTGCTTGATCGCATTATTGGCGATCACGATCAGTTTTTCGTTGTTCCAGGGCTTGGTGACGTAATCGAAAGAACCGTCTTTTATCGCAGTCACTGCTGTCTCGAGAGCGCCGATCGCAGTGATAATGACTACAGGCAGCGTTGGATCGATTCGCTTGATGTCCTTCTGCACTTCCATCCCGGATTTGCCCGGCAGCATCAGGTCCAGCAGGACGAGGTCGTACAGATTCTCTTCGATCTTCTTAAGACCCTCTTCGCCAGTCCCCGCCGTGTCGGTGGACATTCCCTCGGAATTTAAAAGAAGTTCGATGCTTTCGCGGATCTCCTCCTCATCGTCAATGATGAGGACGGTGCCCTTACGCCTAGACATTCACTGGTTTCCTTACCAAAGGCAATTCTAGTTTGAATGACGTCCCGAGTCCCGGCCTGCTTTCGACCGAGATATTGCCTCCATGCTCCTGGACGATTCCGTAGCTCACCGACAGACCCAGGCCTGTGCCTTTGCCTGCGGCTTTAGTTGTGAAGAATGGATCGTAGATTTTCTTGATATTTTCCCTGCTGATGCCGGTTCCCGTGTCCTGCACGACAACCTCAACCTTCGAGTCCACGGTCTCCGTGCGGATCCGCAATTCTCCGCCTTCGGCCATGGCATCACGCGCATTCACGAAGAGGTTCAGGAATACCTGCTGGAGTTTGCCGGCATTCCCCGCCGTTATCGGATAATCCGCCAGCAATTCGCGCTCGACGCGAATCCGGGCGCTCTTGAATTGGTGCTCGAGAAGCGACAAGGTCTCCGTGATCACCTGGTGAATGTCCACTTCAGCGAACTCGGTCGCGTTGGTTCGCGAGAAGTTCAGCAGGTTATTCACAATTTCCGATGCACGGAACGTTTGCTTCGTAATTTTCTCGAGAAGCTTGTAACGGCCGTCTTCCGGGCTTATTTCCTTGCGCAGCATCTGCGAGTAGCTGGAAATCACAGCCAGCGGTGTGTTCACTTCGTGCGCAACACCGGCTGCAAGAAGCCCGATCGAAGTCAGTTTTTCGTTCTGAATCAATTGATCTTCGAGGCGGACTCGATCCGTGATGTTGTCGATAATGATCAGCGTTCCCCGCGTGGTTCCGTCTTTATCCATCAAAGACGTGGCCGAGAAGTTCGCGGTCAGGCCGTTCCACTGCTGCTTGTACAGGTGCCGGTTCTCAACGAGCCGCTGGAGAAACTGGGCCGGGAAGATCTCCGCGGCCCGGCGGCCGAACGTTTCACTTCGTCTTCGGCCCGTCAGGGATTCGAGCGCCTTGTTCCAGCCGACAATCCGGCCGTCAACGTCTTCCACCAGGACGCCGACGTTGATCGACTCGATGATGTTCTCGCTGAAATCCTTGAGGCTCTGATACTCGGTCGCCTTCTGCTCCAGCGATCGATAGAGACGGGCATTTTCCAGCGCGATGCCGACGTAATCGGACACCGTTTCCAGAAGCTCGAGATCTTCGCTCGTGAGATAGTCGCCGTTCTGCGTTCTGCCCAGGCCGATATATCCAATCACACGGTCCTTGGCCCGGCATGGAATGAAGTAGTTCAGATCGTGAAGATCGGTCTCGCAAAAGATATAAGGACGATCGGTCGATGACTTCAGGAATGAAAAGTCCGCGTCTTCGGGTATCGTCAGGCCGGTCACTCTCACAGGTACGAACCGCGACGCATCCGCAGGATCCTCGAGAAAGATCACTGCGCGCTCGACGAACAATGCCCGGCTCAGGCGATCGACAATCCGGTCCAGCATGTCTTCCAGATGGACTTCCGAGCTCAGCGTGCGGCCAAAGTCGATGAGCGTTTCCCGGACGTTGTACCGGTCGCCTGAAACTGGTCCTTGATGGGCGCGAACAGCAGGGCCGCCACAATCGTCGCCACCACGCGCGCCACGCCGCTCACAGTCTCGAAACCGGAGCCCAGAAGTTCACCGACGAGCACTGCAAACGTGGCATAGAGACCGATGATGCAGGCGGTCGCCAGCGTGTACGTCACACCGCGCTTGAAGATGATGTCGACGTCCATCAGGCGATACCGGTGGATCGCATAGCCGAAAGAAATCGGCAGCAGCACCAGCGGGAAAATCGCAAAATCGACATAGGTATCAGGAACAAGGCCCGAGAGCCTGGGTACGGACTGCAACACGAAATAAGGCAGCACCGCGATGGCCGTGCCCCGTGTCACCCACTTCATCTGCTGGCGGAGTTCCGGCGTTTTCACTGTCCGGTAGGTCTGTACCAGGACAGCTGCACTCAGCACAAAGCACAGGCCGAAATGAAAATCCCCGAGGTTATCGAGCATGATGCGCAGGGCCAGCGGCGACGGTATGAATTCGAGAACGTGGTTTACGAACGCGAGTTGCGCCAGGAAAAGCACCGCAGCCGGGA
>QHXD01000470.1:5150-5705 GCA_003223895.1 Acidobacteriota bacterium | reverse complement strand
GGCGGCAGCAGGAGGGAGGCGGCCAGATCGAACCAGAAGATCGTCCAGTCGAAGCCGTTGAGCTTTCCAGTGTAGTGAAAAACGTAATAAACAAAGGAAGCCAGACAGACAAAATAGAAGTGCAGTGCATGGGGAGCACGAGTCCGCTTCAGCAGAACGAAAATGCCGACAAGGAAGTACAGCAGGCCGATGATTTCCAGATAACTCTGCTGGCGCAGAAACCGCTCCGGAGGAGGCGCCACAACCACCATGGTCGGAAAGGCGGTGCCCTCCCGCTCGAGCGTGTAAGTCGCTTTCGTCCAGACACCCAGCTCGTACAGGATCTGCGTGACAGTCCGGTCGTTGCGGACAGTGCGGCCGTCGATGGATTTCAGGATGTCACCGGTCCGGATCCCGGCTTTGTCCGCAGGTCCGTCCGCGATAATCTGGCGTGCTTCGACCCCCCGGGAGCTTTGAATCCAGGAAGCCCCGTCGTCGGGCGGAATGTACCGCCGCTTCTGCTGGACGTTGAGGCCCCCCAGAATGAGGACAGCCACCGTCAGCAACACCGTTGCG
>QHXD01000470.1:0-5102 GCA_003223895.1 Acidobacteriota bacterium | reverse complement strand
GTCTTGTGTACCGGATCCTTACGGGATTTCGAATCAGCAAACTAACTTCCAAAAAATAATACAGATACGGCTAACTTTAGCAATATCAGTCCTCAAACAAATATGAATTATGGAATTAGTGTACAAAAAGACACAAGGGACACACCGTTTAAAACTTGATGTTGATACCACCTTTAACCAGCCGCGGGTACTGAGCGACCTGGGTTCGCTGAGGCCCAAACGACTGTTCGAAGAGGTTCCGGGCATCGAGAATTGCCTGAACCTTTCCCGGGAAAAGGCGCCACGTGGGGATGTTCTGAGCGATGGAAACGCTCAAGGTTGGATCGTTGTACTCAATGAGCCGTTGATACGGATCAATGTGGGAGACGGAGAAGCTGGACATCCAACGATAAATGGCGGTGATTTCGGTCTGAGTGCAATCGACGTCGGCTTTGAATCGGGCAGCAAGAACCTGGAAACGGCGCTGCACCATCTGATGCTGGATTTCTTCCGGACTGGCACCCGGCCTGTTCATGCCAACGCCCGTAGCGTTCGTATAGGCAAGACCCGCTTCAAACCCGCGGAACTGCCGATTGAGATGCAGCCGGAAGCCCTCGGACGGAATCTGTCTCGTATCGAGAATCAGCAGTCCGCGGCGGCCATCCGGAGTGGTCACGAAGAGCGCCTGAGTGTCCGTCCGGTCACGGAACATTGCCGCTGAGAACTCCAGATTATCGGCAAGAACGTGGGTAAGCGCCGCTTCGCTGTGCGAATAGCGCTCGAGGGCGGGCGGCACATAGGCCATGCGGTCGAAGTACTCTTTTCCTCGAACCGGATCGTCGGCGATGGCAGGAGCCTGAGACGAAGCAGCCACGGTGATGGTGGTACGCGCCTGGGGAACCCATGAAACGCCAAACCTGGGCCGGAGATAGTTATGGTCGGCCCTGGAATCCGCTCTGCCGGCTTCGGCGCCGTAATTGAAGACCAGGTGATCGGACCACTGGAAGTCCTCACCGTATTTTACCTGGACTTCCCGCAAGGATCCCGCTCCCAGCGGATCGGCAAACAGAGGGCTTTGCTTCAGATTGACGCCAACGGACGCGCGATGCCGTTCTGCCGGCATAAAATCGTATGTTGCGCCGACTCCGCGGGCCTGTCCGGGATCCTGGGTATACTGCCCCGCAACCGTAACCTGAGACCTCGGGTCCAGCGGCATGGTCACCGAGAATTGCGAGCCGACTGCGTCGTTGGTGCCCCTGGTGTCGGCAACGGACTTCGAGTAAACCTGGAAGTAGCCGGAATAATCCGGACCCTGCGCATTCGGCGCCGGTTCGGGTTTTGGTTGCTCGGCCATCCGAAGGATCGGTTGCGTGGAGCGCGAGCTGCGAAGCGTCCAGACGATGTCTTCCGATTGTGTTTTATCGCGCGCCACGGCCCGCCGAACGACATCGAGGGCGTTCTGAAGATTCACGGTGAGTATTGCAGAGCCCCCGGTGTTCAACCGGATGCCCTGCTTGAGCGACGGGAGAAATCTCGGCATCGTCACTTTCACGGTGTAATCACCCGCGAAAAGATTCAAGACCGAGAACGCGCCAAACTTGTCCGTGAAGGCGACCCTTTCGGGGATGACCGGGGACGCGGCGGCCACAATAACAAGAGCTCCGGCAAGCGGTGTGCCGTCGGAATCCCGAACCCGGCCGCTGATCGAAGCCAGGTCATTGGCGGCTGTACTCACGAGGGGAAAGAAGAGAACAATGGCGAGTGCGAGAGCGATTGCCGAAAAATCCGGCCGTATGATTTTCATCGTTTCTCCGTTGGTTGCACGATCTGGCGTCGGGATCCTCCCACGCGATTTAACGGATCTAACGCACAGCAAACTTCCCAGTCGAAGCGATAACGTCCTTTGTCAGATTGTCCGTAATCTTGACCAGGATTTTGTACTCCCCGGGTTCGAAGTCGGATAGCGGCACGGCCTGCGATAACGTCATCTGCGCGGCCGCACTCGACAACTCCGAGGATTGTTCCACGATCTTTTTGACCTGCTGGTCATTCTTGGTGATCAGCATCTCGACCGTGGCTGACGGCTTGTGTGTTGCTTCATCGAGTTTCAGGTTGTACACCTGAAACCAGACATTCATAGTCTTTTCCCGCTTGAATTCGTCACTCACATTCGGCCGCACCTTCGTGCTGCCGAGAACGAAAGAACCGGAACCGATCTGAGTGGCGGGCAGGTTCTCGACGAGATCGGCCAGAATTACCGAGCTCAGCGCGAGTTTCTCGTCCTGATACCGCGGCACGGTAAAGCCCCTGCTGATGGTACCCACGTTCCCGCTGTTGATGTCCTTCAGGACGAGTTCGAGCTTGTACAAACCCGGCCGCAGTGGAACGATCCGCTGGTGAATCGATCCGCCATCGAGCTGCTGCTTGAACAAAGCGTCCGGAATGTCCTGCGCAATCGTGTCCTCAAAGATCTGCGCCGTACGGCCGTTGATTCCGCTGATCTTTCCAAAAACGTGGATCAGCGCCCGGTGGATGCCTTCCTGCTCCTGAAACGCCAGGTCTTTATTCTGGAGGAGGACCGTAACCGGCATCAAAACGCTTTCTTCCGTGACGCGGACAAAATCCGTCCGGTACTTGAACGGCAGCAGGTTGAAGGAGAGCTTTGTTGTGACGATCGTTTCAAGGTCCTTGAATTTGATCTCGGGTGGCCGGAAAACTTTCGCCGAAAGCTCCAGACGATCGAACTGATTGTTCCGCGAGGTGTTGCCCAGGGCGTTGCCGAGCGAAGCGCCGTCACGGTTCAGACGATCCGCCTTGTCACGGCCAAAGAACTGTTCGTCGAAGGTCAGGCCGGCGCCAGGAACATGCAGCAAAGCGTCTTTTTCACTGGGGTCGATCGTGAAGCGATACTCGCCCGACATCGAAGGGTCCACGAACTCGAGCAGCACTTCGTTGCCAATACCTTCAATGTACAGATAGCGCCAGATTTCAAACGGAAAAGTGCTGGTTGTACCGCCGCCCTCTTCGAACGGCCGGTCATAGGTTCCACCCGACGGGTGCGACTCGATCTCGTCGGGCTTGCCATAAAGGACATAGATTCGTCCGCGATCGGTCTTCCAGCCGGGTTTTCCCGAAGCGAAGCGCTCGTTCGCATAAGCAATGCGGCTGTAATGGTCCTCTTTGAACTCGTTTTCGATGGTGTCCGGGGTAGGATCGCGGCGGAGCCAGAAGGACTCGATGAACTGCTCACGCTCCTCGTCGGTCTTCAGAGCCTTGAACGTGGCTTTCTCTTCGTCGGTGATGATGTAGGCAACATCTTCGTCAAGCCACTTTCGCAGGGCCCGGTTTCCTTCTTCCTGCGCCCGAGATCTGCTGTTCTCCTGCTTTTTGGGTTCCTGCTTCTTCACTTCCTGCTTTTTGGGTTCGGCCTTTTTCTGCGCGGCAACCGGAAAGGACGAGGCCAAAAGAATCAGGGAAGACAGGGTAACAATAATCCCCCTACGGCTCATAAACGCACCTCGATTAGAGTAGTGAGCATCGCAAGTATTAACGACTTAGTATCATAGCATTAGCTGTTGTACAGTCAAGGGATTACACGGTTTTTGGCAACCTCGGCCGAAAAGACAATTAGCCGCGAATGACGCGAATTACGCAAAATGGGCGCATCAAAGGATTCTTGACGCGCCCATTTTGCGTAATTCGCGTCATTCGCGGCTAATTGTCTTTCTGTTTGCTCTACAATGCGGGGTTGAGTCCTACGGGGAGTTCTCAATAACATGCTCGATCTTACCTATCTGCGTGAAAACATCCAAACGGCCCGCGAACGGCTGGGGCACCGGGGTTTTTCTCTCGACGTAGAGACGTTCCAGCGGCTGGATAGTGAGCGAAAGAGCTTGATTCAGGAAGTGGAGCGTCTGCGGCAGACCCGCAATACCACCTCTGAAGAGATAGGGCGGCTTGCTCGAGAGAAGGTGGATGTCACCGAAAAACGGAACGAAATGAAGCTGGTATCCCAGAAGATCAAAGAACTGGAGGAATCGCTCCAGAGGGTGGAGGAACAGCTCTACCACTTTGCAGCGATCATCCCGAACCTGCCGGACCCGAGCGTCCCCATCGGGCCGACCGATGAGCAGAACGTGGAAGTCCGCCGGGTTGGCGAACCGCCGCGCTTTGACTTCGAGCCGAAAGCTCACTGGGACCTGTGCCCACCGCTGGGAATTCTCGACCTGGAACGGGCGACCAAAATTGCCGGTACCCGGTTTCCACTGCTGGCGGGTCAGGGCGCTCGCGTGGAGCGTGCGCTGATCAATTTCATGCTCGACATCCACACCGGGGAACACGGATATCAGGAGATTCTGCCGCCCTTCATGGCCAACTCCAAAAGCCTGTTTGCAACCGGCCAGCTTCCGAAGTTCGAAGAGGACCTTTTCAAGCTCAAAGATCACGATTACTACCTCATTCCGACAGCGGAGGTACCGGTAACGAATATCTACCGGGACGACATCATCGACGGCGACAGGCTTCCGATTAAATTCACGGCCTACACGCCCTGTTTCCGAAGCGAAGCCGGGTCCTATGGAAAGGATGTTCGGGGGGTCTTCCGGCAACACCAGTTCAATAAGGTCGAACTCGTCAAGTTCACCCGTCAGGAGCAGTCGAATACGGAGCTGGAATCGCTGGTCGCCGATGCGGAAGAAATTCTGAAGCGTCTGAAAATCGCTTACCGCGTCGTGATTCATTCCACCGGAGACATGGGCTTCAGCGCTTCAAAAAGCTACGACATCGAAGTCTGGCTACCCGGTCAGAATGCCTATCGCGAGATTTCTTCGTGCAGCAACTTCGAAGACTTTCAAGCGAGACGCGCGAATATCCGTTATCGGCCGGCCGCCGGAGAGAAGGTCCGCTTCGCGCATACTCTCAACGGCTCCGGCCTTGCGATTGGCAGAACGTGGATCGCAATAATGGAAAACTATCAGCAAAAGGATGGGACCGTCGTCATTCCCGAGGCGCTTCGTCCATACCTGGACGGCCTGAGTGTGATCCAGCCGCAAAAAGTCATTTGATCGTGAAGCACAAAGCGTACGCCGCATTGCTTGCCGGCTCGACCCTGTGGTGCCTGAGCA
>QHXD01000469.1:7750-8173 GCA_003223895.1 Acidobacteriota bacterium | reverse complement strand
ACAATCCCGCAGGTGGACCGCTACTTGCATCTGGTGATCGCGATCGTTGTCTTTCTCTCGATTTTGCCGTCTATCATTGAATGGCGAAGACATAGCAGAGGTTCGAAGTCATGAAGTTTGTTGGTCTTACATATGCCGTCTTTCTACTGGTTTCGCCCGCCCTGGCTCAACAGGCTCAACAGGAGGACGTTTTCAAGCTCAATGTCGACGTAAATCTTGTTGAAGTGCATGTCAACGTCGTAGACATCAGGGATCGTCCCGTGGGCAACCTGAGAAAGGAAAATTTCCGGCTTTTCGAGGATCAAGTCCAACAGAACATTACTGTTTTCAAGCACGAAGATATTCCGGTGAGCCTCGGATTGGTTATCGACAACAGTCGAAGCATCGAGCCGCGCAAACAACGGCTGGATTCGGCTGCGCTGT
>QHXD01000469.1:0-7704 GCA_003223895.1 Acidobacteriota bacterium | reverse complement strand
CGAGACTTCACAGCAAGCATTTCGGAACTGGAAGAAACGCTGGCAAGTGTGAAACCTTTCGGACAGACGGCCATCTACGACGCGCTCATTCTTGCGCTGGATCACATGCAGGAAGCAAAGCACACCAAAAAAACCATCCTGCTCATTACGGACGGCGTGGATAACGTGAGCAAACACACGCTGGACGAGGCTATCGAAGCGACAAAGCGTTCGCGTGTGGCTGTCTACACAGTTGGGCTCCTTAGCGAGTCAGGTGGGCAGAAGGCCGAAGACTCGCTTATCCGGATGGCCGAAGCCAGCGGTGGAAGGGCATATTTTCCACAGACTGCTGAGGAGGCAGGATCGGTCATGGACCGGGTCGCTCGCGACCTTCGCGAGCAATACACACTGGGATACTTTCCGATGAATGCGGTTCTGAACGGCGCCTGGCGGTCGGTGCGTGTTCAGGTGGTGCCTCCACCAAAGGTCACCGCCAAGCTAAACGCGAATTACAGGCATGGCTATTACGGGCCCAGTAAATGACTGATCACTGATTTCTAGACCTTCGTCAGGATCATCGGCCCGTCCGGCGTCACTGCCACTGTATGCTCGAAGTGAGCAGACGGTCGCCCGTCAGCCGTGATCACCGTCCATCCGTCCTCGAGCACCCGCACTTTGTCAGAGCCCAGGTTGATCATCGGCTCGATAGCGAGAACGAGGCCCTGTTTGATCTTCGGCCCCTTGCCGTTTTGAACGTAATTCAGAACCGGAGGGTCCTCGTGCAACGATCTCCCGATTCCGTGTCCGCAGAATTCGCGCACGATCCCATAGTTGTTCGCCTCGGCCAGTTTCTGAACGGCTCCCGAGATATCGGAGATATAGTTCCCGGGCACAGCCTGCTCAATCGCTTTGTAGAGGCATTGTTCGGTGACTCTCAAAAGGTGCTCTACTTCGGGTGATATCTGACCGATCGGCACGGTCATAGCTGAGTCGCCGTAATAGCCGTCGTAAATGACTCCGAAGTCGAGGCCGACAATGTCACCCGACTTCAGCACCCGCTTCGTGGAAGGAATTCCATGAACGAATTCTTCGTTCACCGAGATGCAAAGGCTCGCGGGAAACCCTCGATAACCTTTGAAAGCGGGCTTCGCTTTCTTCTTCAGGGTCAGGTCCTCCGCGATTCTGTCCATGTCCGCGGTGGTTGCGCCCTCGCGAATATTCTCACGGAGCTCCAGAAGGATCTCCGCGACGATTTTACTCGCGCCCTTCATGCTTTCGATTTCTCTGGTACTCTTCAAATGAATCATCACTGAGTATTCTAGCAGGCTGCACGCTATAATGCCGCCATGAAGCTTGACGGCAAGAAAGTTCTCATGGTGATTCCACACCCAAGAAGATCCTGGAAGATGCGGGCGCAAAGGTGGTTGTAGCTTCTACCAGCGTTCGCCCATGCCACGGCATGAAGGGCGGCCTGGCGCAACCCGACATCTCCATCGCCGACGCGAAAGCCGACGATTATGCCGCGCTGGTGATCTGCGGCGGCTCCTCTGTCCCTGAATTCTTCTGGAACGATAAGAAGCTTCAGGAAATCGTTACAGCCATCCACGCAGCCGGCAAGATCGTTGCGGCAATTTGCCTCTCTACCGTTGTGATCGCCAAGGCCAAGCTTCTCACCGATCGCGAAGCCACCGTCTACTATCTGCCGGAGGCCATCCACCAGCTGAAAGAAGGTGGCGCCAGGTACGTCAAAGACACTTTAATCATCCACAACAACATCATCCTCGCCGAAGGCCCGCCTGACTCCGAACGGTTTGGGCAGGCCATCCGGGCGGCGCTGGCTTCGTAACAAACATCTGAAAGTAGGTGAAGAGTTTCGACCGAAAAGCTTGCAGGTTCGTCCTTTAGCGCAGTGGAGTACCCTTCCACTAATGTAGTTTTGTGCTTCATGAAGGAACTCTCATTCTGGGCATAGTCATTAGGAAGTATTACGACGCCTCGGCGGCCTAACCGTTTGAAGTACTGGCAAATACAAGGAATCCATTACGCATATCCACTCCGTGGCACCCGCAGTTCCGCCTCACTGCTTTTGGACCGTGTTTTGCGATTAAAGCCTGTGTGAGCGGGGAACGCATTCTGATCGTCGACGACAACACCGTGAATCTGGAGTTGACCAGCACTCTTCTGCGTCATGAAGGCTACGAGACTCGCACGGCCGAGGATGCGCAGGAAGCGCTTGCGGTACTGGAAGCGTTTCATCCCGACCTGATCCTGATGGACATTCAGTTACCGGGGATGGACGGTCTGGAATTGACGGAGAAGCTCAAGTCCGATCCGAAGACAAACCACATTACAATCGTCGCTCTAACGGCTTACGCCACTCAGCTTGACTACGACAAAGCCCTCCGTGCCGGCTGCGATGGGTATGAAACGAAACCCATCGACACCCAGACCTTTCCGGGCACGATTCGTCATTATCTCGACATACACGGTTCGCACGCAGCATAAGCCGGCAAGGCTACTCGCGCTTCGGTTCTGTTACGATGGGGCATGCGGCACTTCATCATTTTCATCTCGGTTTTCATTGCTGAGATTGGTGACAAGACTCAACTCGCAACAATGCTTTTTGCGACAGATAACAGCATGGGAAAGCTGGGAGTGTTTTTCGCCGCGGCCGGTGCACTAGTAGCTTCAACACTGCTCGCCGTTGTTGCGGGAAGCCTCGTCACGACAGTTGTTCCCGCATCAACGCTGAAGCTCGCTGCGGGCGTGGGGTTCATTCTGATTGGAATCTGGACAGTTATTTCAACTTTGCATTAAACGCCAGGTATCGCATGCTCGCAGCCGGAACACTGGATGAGGCTTCAAAGGCGAAGGCGATTGAAGTCATCGAGCGGAACGTGCTCACGCAGGCGCAACTCATCGAAGACCTGCTGGACATTTCGAGAATCATCTCCGGCAAACTCCGCATCGAGGTCAAGCCGGTGGAAACGCCAGGTCTCATTGATGCTGCGCTTGAAGTCATCCGCCCTGCCGCCGAGGCGAAGCAGATCGGCATCTATACGGTTGTCGATTCAGCCGCCAGCCCGATTTCCGGAGATTTCCAAAGGTTGCAGCAGGTTATTTGGAATCTCGTGTCCAATGCGGTGAAATTTACTCCGCGTGGTGGAAGTATCCGGATCGAAGTTCAGCGCGTGCGTTCGCACGTTGAGATATCGGTCACCGATTCGGGTATTGGCATCCGGGCCGACTTCCTCCCGTTCGTATTCCATCGGTTCAGTCAAGCCGACAGCTCGATCACGCGATCCCATGGCGGCCTTGGAATGGGCCTCGCCATTTGCAAGTCGATTGTGGAGCTTCACGGTGGAAGTATTTCGGCAATGAGCGCCGGCGAGGGAGCGGGATCGACGTTTATAGTGAAGTTGCCCATCGCTCCGATGCGCAGTCGGCCGGGTGCCGAGGATGATAGCCTTCCAAACGAATTCGAGCGACAGCCAGAACTTGTCGGCCTGAAGATTCTCGTCGTCGATGACGAGCAGGATACTTGCGAAATGCTTCGCTTTTTGCTGGACAGCGCCGGTGCAATTACACAGACGGCCAGGAATGCTGAGGACGCCCTCGAGATCATCGAGACATGGGAGCCCGATATATTGATTTCCGACCTCGGCATGCCAAATGTGGATGGTTATGAACTCATCAAGCGCATTCGTACAGGCGCCTCCCGCCACGTCAAACTTCCCGCAGTAGCTCTTACTGCGTTAACGAGAGTTGAAGATCGGGTGAAGGCCCTCGCCGCCGGCTACCACATGCACGTTGCCAAACCTGTCGAACCCACGGAACTCCTGACGGTCGTCGCGAACCTGGCTGCTCTACGCAAACACCGCTAGAAGATCCCACCCGGAATCTTTTGGTTTGTTCAGGCACCAGTTTTCCTTTCCCTACAGCCCTGGTGGCAATTCAATACCATCGATAACCCATTGAAAATGTGTAATCAGCTCATTGGCCTTTCAAATGCAACTGGAGACGACGTGGCGGAAACGGACCCCGTTCAACCGTCCACGATTTGTTAGCTTGCCCTCGGTCAACCTTGACCTGATAAACGCCGGGATGGAACGGCATAACGTGGTCAGGAGGCCCAACATGGAATTATCGATTAATGACTTTAGCTGTTCCGGGTGGCCCTCGTTTCAAAATAGGAGATCGCATCAAAGTAGTTGGACTAGGAACGCATCTCGGTAAGCCGGGTGTGGTCGCGGAGGTTGTGGAACCCTCTGCAGGCGATTTTGTTTATCGATACGGAGTTCGCTTCTCGGATGAAACTTCTGCAAGGTTCTTCGGGTTTGAACTGGAAGCCGTTGATCAGGCACGAATGAAATAGGCGTCTCTGATACGGTCCTCAGATTGTTCACACACTCACTTCTGCGAACCATTTAAGATTTCGTATTGTCTGAAAGAGAGAAATCTCAGGACAGGAGAAATCTGTTATGTCGAGGCTCGTGAAAGTCCTTATTGTCGCCAATGTTCTGCTGCTGGTTTGGAACGTGGCCGGGTCCAGCTATGCGCAGCGGCCGCCGGATACGGATGTGGACGGTGTGCCGTTCCTGAAAGTCAACGTTAACCCGACGAATGTGCCGCCGATGGTGAATATCAACCCGAATCAGTTCGTGCCGCGTGTGGAGATAACTCGCATGCCGGAGATCCGGGTCACAGCCTCGGGCTGCGATAATCGGTCGAATTTCCAAACCGGAATTGGGAGAACGATCACGGGGCCGCTGATGGTCACCTATCTTAATCTTCCAGCGCAGACGACGGCCACCCTCAACGGGCGAGATGGAACATCGTCGGTCAATCTCGACTCGGCTGGACAGGTCACGACTGCGATCTTTCTGGAGTCCGGCCAGACGCTGGAGTTCAATGCGTCAGTGATGTACTCGGGCTGCCGGCCTGTGTGACTTTTGGGACGGGGCGCGGGCTAAAGCCCGCGACTACATTCAAACGGAAACGTAGATCCTAAATGTAGCCGCGGGCTTTAGCCCGCGCCGTCCCCTACAGTGCAGTCCCCAGGAGTTCGCGCGAGCGGTCGGTCACGACCTGCTGCAGATTGTTGCCGTGACTATCGATGGTGACGACCGCCGGGAAATTCCGCACTTCGAGCTCCCAGACGGCCTCGGGACTGCCGAACTGCTCGAGCCGAAAGCTCAAGACACGCTGCACGCACTGGGCGTAGATCTGGGCGGCGCCCCCAATGGCATGCAGATGGACGCAGCCGTCATCCTGGCACGCCTTGATGATGTCGGCCTGGTAAGGCTCTTCACGAATGGACGTCGTCGGGCCGGCCGCCACGACTCGATACTCACCGCCATCCTTCAGCACGACAGGGCCGCAGTGGTAGATGACGCCGTTGCGAATCACGTCGAGTTCACCGCCGTCATGCAGATATTTGTGGACGGCATCCCGGCCGGTATAAACAATCCCATCGAGCAGCACCACGTCGCCGACCTTCAACTTCCGGACGTCAGGCTCACTTAGCGGAGTACTCAGGCGCACCACTTCCGCGGCCGGCAGTGTCAGATCCGGCATCTGTTCTTCATGCTGGAACTCATGCGGAGCCTGATACAGCCATTCCATAACGTTGCCGTTCACATCGAGAACGACCCCACGACGCCGGTACGCCCAGCACATATAAGCCACCGACACAAAAAATGATGCGGGCAGGCGGTTGAGCTTTCCGATTTTGCAGCACCCGACCGTAAACTTGCCGGAGAAACCCATCGGCCCGATGTCGAGCGTATTCGCTTCCTTCATGATACGGGCTTCAAGTTGAGCCAGGCCGGGATCGGAACTCATGTCGTCCACATTTCTTAAAAGCTGGCGTTTCGCGAATTCGTATCCGGAGGCGCGGTCGCCTCCGATCGCAACGCCGAGGAACCCGGGGCCGCAGCCCTTGCCCTGCGCCTTCCATACCGCGTCGAGGATGCAGGCGCGAACGCCTTCGAGGTCGCGATCAGCGCGCTTGCCTTGAATCTCCATCGGAAGGCTGTACTGCGCGCTCATGTTTTCGCAGCCGCCGCCCTTTAGGACGAGCCGGACGTGGATGTGCGGATCGCGCGTTTGCTCCCAGTGGAACACAGGGCTGCCGGGACCGAGATTGTCGCCGGTATTGGTGCCGTCCACGCTGTCGACCGAATTCTGGCGAAGATAGCCTCGCTTCGTGGCGTCCTTCACCGCATCCCGGCAAAGCTCTTCGAGGTCGAGCTGATCGACGCCCTTAGGGGTCTCGAAGTAGAAATTGATCGTTCCCGTATCCTGGCAGATCGGCAACGATCTGGCCTTCGCCAGCCCGATGTTCTGAGCCACTAACTCCAATGCGAAGTCGGCTTTGGAACCGGAAGTCTCCAGCTTGCGTTGAAGATTGATGACGTTCTCCACGTCCGGTGGCAGAAATGCCGACGTGCGGCGAATCAGTTCAAGGATGTTCTGGCGGAAGGTTTCGCGATTCATAAGTGCTCCGATCGAAAAATTGAAAAGGTAAGTGTACCACTGGGCGCGGCGATGCGTTCTTAGCCGCGTAGCGGCGACAGAATGTAGCCCCGGGCGCCAGCCCGGGGTTAACCGTAGCCCCTGATCCAGCCCCATGGGGCGAAAGATTCAGTGGGTCGATGAATCTTTCGCCCCTTCGGGGCTGGGATTCCGACGCAATCCAGTCCACGGGCTTGCGCCCGTGTCTACATTCTTATGCCGCTCCGCGGCTGGGAACCCTGTAGCTCCGCGTAAACACTTAGAGCCAGGATCCCCATCAGGGTTTTTCTAAAAGTTTGCATGGATCTTGATCCGCCAATACCCTTAGCGATCGTTCCGGAATTTGCAGTTCTCGGCGGCAAATTTAAGGACAATGTCCGCACTCTCGGCAGTCAACCCTCCGCCCTGGGCGAGGTTAGGCCGGCCACCGCCGCGGCCGCCGAAGCGGTCGAGGGTTTTCTTAAGGATGGCGGCGACATCGACCGTAGAGTCGGCGGATCGGGCGAAGACGACACGAAGCTGGCCGTCGGTTTCGTCCGCCAGCAAGGCGACCACGGATGGCCGGGCGCAGATCTTGACAGCGAGGATCTTGATCTTCTCAATGCTGCGGCCTTTGAAAGCAGCCGCGGCGATCCCGTCCTTTACGGGAAATTGTCCGGCTTCGTGGTCCAGGAGTTCCGATTCGAGGTCTTCGAGCCGTTTGCGCATCTGCTGGTGTTCATCCCATAAGGTACGGACGGCACTCGCCGTCTCCAGCGGCGGTGACGAGATCGTCTGACTGATGGCTTCAAGCGCGCGGTTCGCTTCCTTCGCATATCGCACCACGCGATTGCCGCAAATGAACTCCACCCTGGCTTGTTTCTTCGATCGTTCGATTCGCGTGATCAGGATCGGCCCAATCTCGCCCGTCATACGGACGTGCGTGCCGCCACAAGCGGATCGGTCGTACGCCGAGATATCAATCACGCGGACATCACCAGTTCTCTCGGTAGGCTTGCGCAAGCCCGCGTCGGCGAGTTGTTCCTGGGCGAGATACCGCACGGCGACAGGACGGTTTTCCTGCACGATCCGATTCGCAAGGTCCTCCGCCTTCGTGGCCTGCTCACGTGAGACCGAATCCACGGGCAGATCAATGGTGCAGGCAACCACACCAAGGTGAAAGCTGATGGTCGGCCAGTTGAAAAGCTCGACGAAGGCCTGCGACAAGAC
>QHXD01000468.1 GCA_003223895.1 Acidobacteriota bacterium | reverse complement strand
CTTCTCGATCGAACCAACGGGAAGAATCTTGTGTCGAAGCCGTATCTCGAGTCCGCAAACTGGTACCTGGGAGTGGATGCGAAAGGCCAGCCCATTCGGAATCCCGCAAAGGATCCCCAGATTGCGGGAGTCCTGGTTTCGCCGGGTTCCAGTGGAGCTACGAACTGGCCTGCGCCGAGTTTCAATCCCAACACGGGTTTGATCTACGTTGGCACCACACAGTCTTACTCGATGTTTTACCTCACCGATACGGATCCTCGGCCGCAGGGATACGGCGCCGCCGAGCGTGGTGCCGGTAATGCCGGAAGCTTTCTACGCGCCATCGACTACAAAACCGGAAACGTGGTCTGGAAGCGTGCGACCACCGGCGGCGCCCAGGGCTTGTTGAGTACGGCCGGAAACCTGTTGTTTGGGAACGACGGCGCGGGTAATTTCATTGCCTACGATCCAAGGACCGGGAAGCCGCTGTGGCGCGCCAGTCTGCCGGCGAATCCCGCCAATGCGCCGCAAACCTACATGCTGGATGGCCGGCAGTACGTCGTCGTGGGTGCCGGCGACAGTCTGTACGCCTTTTATCTCCAGCAGTGAGATATCGATGCAATTCAACACACGCTTGAAACTCTCCGTCATGATGTTCCTCCAGTACTTCGTCTGGGGAGCATGGTCGGTGACGATGGGAACCTGGCTCGCCCAGACCCTCCACTTTTCCGGTGAACAGATTGGTCTCGCTTATGGGACGACCGCACTGGCGGCCATGATCTCTCCCTTCTTCGTCGGAATGGTCGCTGATCGCTTTTTCGCCACGGAGCGGATCCTTGCTGTGCTGCACCTGATCGGCGGCGTAGTCCTGTTCTACACGTCAACGCAAACTTCCTTCGTGCCGTTGTACGTCGTGCTGCTCGGGTACACGCTGTGCTACATGCCGACGCTGGCCCTAACGAATTCGCTCTCATTTCGGCAGATGGACGACCCGGGCCGCGAATTCCCCCGCATCCGCGTTCTCGGAACGATTGGCTGGATTGTCGCCGGCCTCTTCGTCGGGACCATGGGACTCGAGGCCACGTCAGCTCCAATGCGGCTTGCCGCCGCCGGCTCGATCGTGCTCGGGGCTTTCTGTTTGCTGCTTCCCCATACTCCGCCTCAGAAAACAGGGCATCGCGCGACCTGGCGCGAGGTGCTCGGCCTGGACGCTCTCAAGTTAATGCGCGATTCGTCATTTGCGATCTTCGTCCTGGGCTCATTCCTTATCTGCATCCCGCTGCAGTTCTATTACACATTCACGAATCCGTTCCTGAATGAGCTGGGCGTCGCCAATGCCGCCGGGAAGATGACCCTGGGCCAGATGTCGGAGATCTTCTTCATGCTCGTGATGCCGTGGTTCTTCAGAAGGCTGGGGGTCAAGTACATGCTGCTCGCCGGCATGGCGGCCTGGGCGGCGCGCTACCTGCTCTTCGCCGGCGGCAACAACGGCGCACTGGTGTGGATGTTATATGCGGGAATCCTTCTGCACGGTGTGTGCTATGACTTCTTCTTTGTGACGGGGCAGATCTACGTCGACAGAAAGGCGCCCGGCGATCTGCGCGCCGCCGCGCAGGGCTTCATCGCCTTTGCAACCCTCGGGGTTGGCATGCTGATTGGCTCATGGTTCTCGGGAAAAATCGTGGACCGGTTTGCTTCCGCGAGCGGCTCGGAAGTCCGTCACATGTGGCAGAGCATCTGGATCGTGCCGGCTGCTGGTGCTGCCGCGGTTCTGGTTCTATTCGCGTTACTTTTCCGATCCGCTGAAAGCAGGGAAGCCGCGGCCAGCGCTTCGGTTGAGGTGTCGTCACGCTGATCGCGGGCAACCGCCACGCGGGCTAAAGCCCGCGTTGCTGCTCAGTCGGACTCTATTCGTTGGTGATGCCTTTATCTGACGGCGTCACTGCAAACGTCATCTCACCGAGCGGCGAAAGATTCGTGGAATCGTAGACCTGGACTTTCCATGGCCCAGCCGACCCGGGGCCCAGCGTCTTCTGACTCCGCGTGCGGTAGTTCGGTGAGGGCGATACCGACAGCCTCACGATCACCCGGGCTCCTTCAATCTTCCGCTCCTTCAGCCAATCCAGATCCGTCTGATCGGCATCCCGAACCGTTTTGATTGTGGAATCGAAAACGATCGGTTTCCCACCACCCTTTCCGTTGAAGATCCAAACATGGTAGATCTCCTCGCCTTTGCTTCCTTTAACGGCGGTCAACAAATTCACTGCTTTTACGGCTCCGGGATCGATCACAATACCCGATCCCTCCAGAGCCTTGCCGGGCGCGCACGCTTTCGTGCTAGCGCCGTAATCTTTGTCTGCACACAGTTTCATCGAAACCAGGTCGGCGGCATTTCCGCTGATCGCCAACACCATGAACACCACCAATACTTTCAACGTCCGTGACATCTTGCTTCTCCTTTGAGGAGGCTTTCTTGCCTCCTTCGGCCAACATCAAGGCATGGCGGGTTCCACGTTATTCCCGGAGAATCAAAGCATGTTCAAGCCTGGTGACGACGAAACCGTGGAGTTTCGTATTCGCGGCTAAGTCTCTTTCCGGTTGCTATTACTTCAGCATTTGCACCGGCACGTCAAAGTGCGCGGTGTTGACGACGCCGTTTCGCTGAAACTGCACCCACACCCGATAGGGCCGAGCGCGGGGAAAAACCACGTTGAACTGGATTTGAGGACCGCCGTCTGCGATGAACGGATGCTGGTGGATCAAGTCTATCAAGTCATCACTGGCGACGAGCATGTGACCCCAGGCTGCCAGATACTTCTCGAGGCCCTCGCCCGGCTTCACACGAAAGATCATCTGGGTTTTCATACCCACGATGGGCTGCGGAGGCTCCGTGACCAGCTCCACCTGCATGTTCTCCGCGTTTTTGGTCGAGTAATCGCGTGGAAGCGGAACGGGTTTCGGAGGTGTTCCGGGGACGATCACCGTCTTCGCAATCAACTGAGGCGTGGCACCGTCCGGGTAGAAATCGCCGAGGATTCGATACATCCCCGCTTTCGGAAAGGTGTAGTCGTAATGGAAATCGCCGTCCGACCCGAGCGTGGGGTGGTTGTGCAGGAAGACCTGCAGATCCTGGCTTACGACGAACATGTGGAAAAGCTTCTCGTGGACGATCTGGAAATTCGTCACCGGACGATCCTTCCACGGATCGTGAATCGAGAATGTCAGTCTCGCCATCTCGCCCACTTTCGGCGGCCGGGGCGCGACCGTCAGATCCATATGGTATTCGACCGGATCCGGCAGACCTGCAACCAGGGCCATCCCGCAGCGTGCGCACTTACCCGGGCTATTCGAGCGGACGTCCGGATCCATCGGGCAGATGTAGACCTTGCCATCCTGAACAGCAGTCGGATCCGGCGGTGGGCTTTGCACCCACAACGCCAGGATCACGAGGCTGAGTAAGGCGCGCATTATTCGCCCTGAAATCTCCCGCGAAAACTATTTCTTCTGAGGATAAGTCCTGGCCAGGTAATTGACCAGGAGTTCGACGTCCTTCTCGGAGAGTCCGGCTCCTTTGGCATTCATGCTCTGGACCGTGTCCTGCCAGCCCTCCTTGGTGTTGGTGGAACCCGTCACCAAATCGGGGTCATGGCAGGATGAACAGACACCTGAGATGATGTTTTTGGCTTCTTCGTCGGATGCACTCGAGCCCGCAGCGGCACCACCACCACCACCACCACCGGCGGCTTTAGGGCCGAAGTTCTTGGCGAGGTAATCGGTGACGGTCGCTACCTGTCTGTCATCGAGTGTCGCCCCGTATCCCTGCATTTTCCCGACCAGGTCCTTCCAGCCTTCCTTGTCCAGGTTCTGCTTTGTGATCGGCTCAATGCTGTGGCAGGCGGCGCAAACGTCCTCAACGATTTTCTTGCCATCTCCTTCA
>QHXD01000467.1 GCA_003223895.1 Acidobacteriota bacterium | reverse complement strand
CCGTCAAAAACCGTTTCCCTTGCCCTGAAGACACGGCCGGGCTTCCGGTGATGATGGATAGACTTCAAAAAGCGGCTGCAGAGCATCGGGGTTAGCGTCAACGACACGATGCCGGAGATAAGAATGGCCGCGGTTATCGTAATGGCGAATTCGCGGAACAGACGGCCCAGAATCCCACCCATGAACAAAACCGGTATGAACACCGCGGCGAGCGACAGCGTCATGGACACGATCGTGAACCCGATCTCCCTCGATCCTCGCGAGGCCGCCTCGAGCGGCGCTTCTCCCATTTCGCTGTGGCGGACGATGTTTTCCAGCATGACGATGGCGTCATCCACGACGAAGCCGATGGAAAGCACCAGGGCCATCATCGACAGGTTGTCGAGCGTATAGCCCATGAGGGCCATCACCGCAAACGTTCCGATAACCGAAAACGGAAGGGCCAGGCTTGGAATGGCGGTCGCACGGAGGTTTCGAAGGAAGATGAAAATCACCATGATGACCAGCGCCAGGCTCAACAACATCGTGAATTTAACGTCGTTGAACGAATCTTTGATCGATTGGGAGCGATCGACAAGGATGTCGATCCCGATGGACGGTGGAACCTGCTGCCTGAACATCGGCAGCAGTCTCTTAACCGCGTCCGCCACCTCGACCGTATTGGCTCCAGGCTGGCGCTGGATCCCGAGAATAATGGCACGGCGGACGCCATCCGCCGACTCCAGCCAGCTTGCAGTCTTGTCGTCTTCAACACTGTCAACAACGTTGCCCAACTCTTCCAGGCGAACCGGCGCGCCGCCGCGCTGGACCACGATCACTTTTCGGAAATCGGCGGCGCTCGTCAGCTGGCCAGACGCCAGCAACGTCACCGACCGGTCAGGTCCGTACATCGTGCCGGTCGGCATGTTGACATTCCAGTTTCGCAGCGCCGCTTCAACTTCATTCATGCCGATCTGCTTGGCCGCAAGTTTCTGCGGATCCAGATGCACGCGTACCGCATACTTTTGAGCGCCCTGCACCTGAACCTGCGCAACACCTGGAACTGTCGAGATTTTCTGCGCCACCGTGGTTTCCGCATATTCGTCCAGCGTCCATAACGGAACGGTGTCCGACTGCATCGAGATAAAAAGGATCGGTTGGTCGGCTGGATTGACTTTGCGGAACGTGGGCGGCGTCGGCATGCCGGCCGGCAGCAGGGGCGCCGCCTGGGTGATGGCGGCCTGGACATCCAGAGCCGCTCCGTCCAGCTCGCGGCTGAGATTGAATTGCAGCGTGATTTGACTGCCGCCGATTCCATTTGTCGATGTCATCGAATCCAATCCTGCGATAGTCGAGAACTGGCGTTCGAGGGGCGTTGCCACGGCCGATGCCATCGTGTCCGGATTGGCTCCAGGCAGACTGGCGGAGACTTGAATCGTGGGGAAATCCACGTTGGGAAGGTCGCTCACACCGAGAGTCCGGTAAGCGATCCCGCCAAATAGCGCGATGGCCGCCATTAATAGGCTTGTCGCGACAGGCCGGCGAATGAAGACATCGGATATATTCACGATGGATCTCCTAAGAGGTAGCGGATGAAGAATTGGTCTTGATTTGAATGCGGCTTCCAGGAATGAGTCGAAGTTGACCCGTTGTCACGACGCTTTCGCCGTCGCTCAGGCCTTTTTCTATAACAACGTTTCTATCTATCGCCCGGCCCGTCACGACTGGACGCGACTCGACGGTCATGTCCGGCTTGACGACAAACACGAACTTTCCATCCTGGCCCGTCTGAACCGCTGTGGACGGAATCACGATCGAGTTCGCTGAAGCGTTCAGCCGAACGATCACGCGCACGAACTGTCCGGGCCACAGCCTGGTCCCGGTGTTGTCGAATATGCCTTTCAGACGAATCGTGCCGGTCGCCGTGTCGACGGCGTTTTCGACGAAGCTGAGAGTACCGTTCTCGACAGACGCGTTGTCGCCCTCGGGAGACGCCGCGACAGCAACCTTGCCGGCAACCATGTGCCTCTTGATCAAGGGAAGATTGTCTTCAGGAACGGTGAATGTGACGTAGATCGGATGCATCTGATTGATCGTGACCAGATCCACATCCGTCGCTTTCACGACGTTTCCCTGCTTTATCAACAGGCGCCCGGTACGGCCATCGATCGGAGAGCGAATCGTGCAGTATTCCAACTGCAGTTTTGCCCGATCCAGCGCGGCCTGATCGGCCGTAATATTGGCTTGCATGCTTTCGATCGTGGCGCGATCCGCACGAACGGCTTCGGCAGCCGCTTTGGCCTGAGCATTCGTCTGCTCGGCGGATTCCCTGGGGAGCAGGCCGCGCTGCAAAAGCTCGGAGTAGCGTTTGGCTTGTGCCTGCGCATATTCTTCCTGAGCCATGTCTTTCGCAAGATTCGCCTGGCCCGCCTGTAATTGCGCCCTGTCCTTGCCCAGATTTGCGTCAGCTTGAGCCACCTGCGATTCATACGGCCGCGGATCAATGACGAACAAGCGGTCGCCTTTCTTGACGTCCGCCCCTTCTGTGAAATCAACGAGGCTCAGCTCCCCACCGACCAGCGCTTTCACGGCTACCGTGGAAAATGCTTCGACATTTCCTATGGCCTGGATTTCAATCGGTACGGATTTCGAAACCGCTTTCGAAACGAAGACCGGAGCCGCCTGCGCCTGTTGTTGTGTGACGGGCGCAGCCTTGTTGTCGGAACATCCTGCAAGCAGGAATATCAGAATAGAGACCACAAGCACGTTCTTCATAATAGAACCATTTGATTCAATTGACCATGTATCGGACACGCAGGGGATTATACCTTGGCAGGCAGCGGAAAGAGTCCAACTGTAGCGGCGGTCTATGACGTCTATGACCGCCGGTCTTTCCCGGAGCCAGGAAAACACCGGCGGTCATAGACCGCCGCTACAGTCCTTCCGCAAAAGACTCAATCACTTTGCGGCTTTTTGTTTTTCCTCCTGAACGGCCTTCGCGGCCTCGTCCTGAGTGCGCTTGACCCACTTTGTAAATGTGGCCGGGTCAACAAAAGGATGCGGATCGCCGGGTTTGCGGGATTTGAGCATCAGGCCGCGCTCCAGCACGCCGCCGCCTGGGTATCCGTCGTCTCCGGCCCAGCTATGGACCTGCAGGTTCACCTGCACACCTTGTATCTGTGAGACCTTGTTGGCGCTCGTGACGGACTGTTCGGCCGCGGCGAGCCCGCCCCGATAACCTGCTCCGCCCCAAAGAATCGCCTTATAAGGCGTCCCGCGGTCATAGACAGTGATGCCTTCAGTCGTCAGCACGCCCGGCGTGTGCCCAGGAGTCTGGTGGAATTTGAGCGACTGACCTCCCAGGTTCAGCGTCTCGCCTTCCTTGACCACCATGTCCTTCTTCGGCACTCGCGGCGGCGGTGTGCCGCCCCGGCCCTGCCGGCTTCCTACGTCTTCGATCATCTTCCAGTCTTCTTCGACCGCGACGACGCGCGCACCCGACGCTTCCTGAATCTTTGCCGCACCGCCGAAATGATCGAGATGCCCATGGCTCAGAATGATGTACCTGATGCTTTT
>QHXD01000461.1:3460-7536 GCA_003223895.1 Acidobacteriota bacterium | reverse complement strand
CCGGGAACAATGGCGGGTCCGGATTTTCCACCTTTCAAAATGTCGTCTCTCGAATCCAGACGAAGTCCGCCCATCTTCGAGTTCGTATGGCAGACGAAGCACTGTTGAGCAAGAAGAGGACGAATCCGTGATTCGAAGAATTCTCTTTCCGCGGCAGGCGTCTTCGCGATCAATTCGGGCCAATAGGCGCCGTCTTTGATCCACGTCGTCAGGTCCTGGATCTGCGTGTCGGTTAGATGCTGGCCACCTTTCGGCATTTTGAGCTCGCCGGTTTGCCGGACCGCATCCAGAAGCAGGCTCTTGTCCGGCTCACCGGGCACGACAGCGGGCCCTCGAGTCCCGCCTTTCAAAACGCTCTCTTTGGAGTCCAGCCGCAGCCCGCCCATCTTCTCGTCGGTATGGCAACTGAAGCATTGCTGCGCAAGAAGTGGACGAATGCGTGTTTCGAAGAACTCCTGCTGTTGCTGCGCCACGGACGGCCGTACCAGCATCAGCACCAGAGCAAGTGCGGGAAGCAAACGCTTCATTTTGTTCCTCCTGTAGATTCGCTTGAAACTCCCCTCCTAAGTTAGGAGGGGTGCCGTTCGCGCGTTTTTTAGCGAACGGCGGGGTGGTTCCTCAAGAGAACCACCCCGTCTGCGCCCAGGTTCGGTGGCTTCGCGGCATTTTTTGATGGCGCAGCCACCCCTCCTAACTTAGGAGGGGAGTTTTTTGAGTCCTGCCACATTTCGCTAAAACTCATACCTCAATGCAAACTGCATCACACGCGCGGGAGTTGCCGCGGTGAACTGGCCAAAGTTGGACGGCGAATTCGCATCCAGAGTCAGATTGGTAAAGTTCACATTGTTGAAGGCATTGAAAGCCTCGGCGCGAAACTGGAGCCGATGGCCTTCGATCGGCATCCGGAATATCTTGCTCACTGCAATATCCGTGTTCATGAAACCGTCCAGCCGCACGGCCGCGCGCGTGCCGACTTCGCCGGGCAACATCGGCTTCCAATTTGCAGCTTCCTTCACAGTGGAAAAGATGCTGGGGTTGCCGAACTCGTTGAAGCCGACTTTGTCCGTATATGGCGCAACCGCATATGCGAGGGTCGTGAACGAGAAATTGGTGGGCCAGATACCGGAGTAGGCAACTGCTGTCGGCAGGCCCGAGCGGTATCGCATGATGCCGGAAATTTGCCAGCCGCCGGCAATCTGGTCGAGCCAGCCGGGCGCATTCGACAACAGCGGCTTGCCCTGGCCGATAGGAAGCTCATACAGCACGTTGCTATTAAGGTTGTGGCGTATATCAAAGTCGGACGAACCGCGAAATGCACGATAGTCGTAGGGATTCAGCATGATCCCGCCCGCCGACCCTCCTCCGGCTTCAGGACCGCCGCCGTTATCGATCGAATGGGAGAGCGTGTAGTTGAAGTCGAACGAAAATCCGCGGCTGAAAGGTTTGCGGATCGAGATCGTGCCGCCGTTGAAACTGGCGAAGCCGGTGTTCGTCCACATCGACATGCCGCTGCTCTGAATCGGATAGAACGTGTAGCAGCCGGTCGCAACGATGCAGTTCGGAAACTTCGCCGAGCGGACGCGGTCCAGCTGGTGCGTTGTATCCGCATCGCTGCCTGCCTGCTGGCCCCACAGAAGGTTGTAGTAATTAGCGGTTGCGCTTCCAGGGAAGTAGTTGTTCGTCAATCCGGGAAACTGATTTTCGACAAAAGGATTCAGAGGGATCAGGCCGGGATTTGTCGCAACCGCACGTGGATCGATGCCCGCGTCGTGATAGCCTCGCATCACCTTCGCCATTTCTTTCCACGTAATGCCGGACTTCGGATCCTTGAACAGAAGCGCCCATCCGCCTGCATCGATCTGCATGAGCAGTCCGCGCGACAGCCGTCCCGCATAACTGGCTTCCACGGTCAGCCCGCCCGGAATCTCGCGAGCGACGGACATGTTGAAAACCATTGAGTACGGAGTGCGAAGGTCCGTCGAAATGCCCATGTAGTTGCCGCCGATGAAATTGACTTCTCCCGGTGTGAACGGGAACGTGTGCTGCGTGGCCGGGGGCGGCACAGGCAGGGCGCCCAGGTAACGTGAACCGGTCGTGAAGTTCACGGACGCCATATTGTTGATCTCACTCAGACCGAATGAAGCAGTGTTGTCGAATTGGGTAACCAGGTCGCTTCCATAACGATCGAACAGGATCCCGGCTCCGGCGCGAACCACACCGCTTTTCCCCAGCAGCCTGCCTGCGAGACCGCCGGAATTACCGGGGCTGTAAGCGAAAGAGAAACGCGGCGCAAAATTGTTGTTGTCGCGTCTGTACCAGCTCGCCTTGTTATTGGCCGGGCCATTGAAGTCATACTGCATCAGAGCGTGCGGCAGGGCGTTGCTTGGAATTCCCGCCAGCATGCCGCCAAGCCGTTCGCCATAGAAGCTCTGCAGCGGAAACACCGGACCTACCTGGAGACCGTTCTGTTCGTAAGGCACGCCGTAGTTGGAGTAGCGCAGGCCATACGTCAGGGTCAGCGAGGGCTTCATTCGCCAATTGTCACTGAAGTAAAGTTCGAATTCATTTGAAGCGAACTTGCGAAGCGGCGCCGCGCCGATCGGCAAAGCGGTGCCGTCGTGTGTGTAGTTGTAAATCATGGTTCCAGACGTGAGCACGCCGAAGAGGTCACCGAAGGCTCGCGAGACGGATGCCGGGTCGCTCAGGCGAATGCCGGAGTTGCCGGTAGTCCTGGCGAGAAAATCTTCAGTCGACGTCACGATGTCGGCGCCCAGGCCGACAAGGTTGCCACGGCTGAACGAGTAGCGAGGGAACGCGTTCGTATAACTAGTGCGGTTGTTACGAACTAATCGAAGGTTGGCGCCCACGGTGAGCGTATGTTTTTGGCGAGTCCAAGTCATGTCATTGGCGAAGTTATAGGTTGGTGCGACACGGACGTAGCCGCGCGCGTAGTTTGTAAGTGAGTCTACGTTGTCAAAAGTGAACGCTGTTCCCTGCGCTCCCGTCCTCTCGAGGCCGATGCGAGTCAATCCGAACGTAAACGTATTCACGAGCGACGGACTCAGCACGGCTGTGTAAGCGGCCGCTCCTCCGCGGCTGTTATTGATGAGGCGCGTGGCAGGCGCCTGGCCCGGGTACTGGGCGAGAGTCTCGTCCTGGGCGTTGTCGGCGAGCGTGCCGCGCACGGATATGGTATGGAAGCCCATCGAATCGAGCTTGAAGTCGAGTTTTCCGACGTAGGCCTTGTTGTCCAGCTTCAATGGGGCGTTGAAGCGGAATCCGCTGAAATTCAGTCCGCGGTCAAGACCTGACGCAGGATCGTTCCCGGCAGGCATCTGTCGAAAGATGTCGAGCATCGCGGGACTGACGCCGATGTGAAGCGGATCGATATCCTTAATATCTTGCAGCGACAGCGTGCGTGTCGCGCCATCGTTGGTTGACAGCCTGATGAGTCCCTGCTTCATGCTCTCTGTCGGCACTTTTCGAAGCTGGCTTGAGGCGCTCGAGTCGAGCCGCTGTTCGAAGTTTCCGAAGAAAAACGCGCGGTCTTTCACAATGCGGCCGCCAACTGACGCGCCGAACTGATTCCGGATCAGTTGCTCCCGCGGCACGCCGGCCCGGTTATTGAACCAGTTATTCGCCGAGGTGACCGTGTTGCGATGGTACTCGTAGGCGGAGCCATGGTATTGGTTGCCGCCGCTTCTGGTAACCAGCGTGACCTGCCCGCCGGAGCTGCGGCCCTGGTTCGCATTCTGGCCGCCCACCGTGACGCGGAATTCCTGGACCGAATCGAGCGGGACAGGCAATGCCGCATTAAAGCCGCTCTCACGGAAGGTCCCCGTCGATTGGAAGTTGTAGCCCGGCGTGGGCGCGTTGCCCTGGCTGTTTTCGACTCCGGCCGTCTGGTTGTCATTCACGTCGACGCCGTCGAGCATGACGTTGTTCTGATCGCGGCGGGCGCCCACGACTTCACCGGTCGGTGTGACGCCGGGCTGCAGGCTGAGCAGTTCGACAACGTTTCGCGTCTGCAAAGGCAACTGCCTTACCTGGAGCTCGTTGAACGCGTGGCCGATCGT
>QHXD01000461.1:0-3385 GCA_003223895.1 Acidobacteriota bacterium | reverse complement strand
CAGGCGTATTCACGAGCAGCTCGAGGCCGGTGTGCGTCGCGACGGCAAAGCCCTGCATTTCGACCACTAACACGTACATTCCCGGCGGTACCTGCGCGAACTGATAGCTTCCGCTTTCATCCGTGGCGACACTGCGGCGGAACGAAGTCTGCTGACTGACGAGTTGTACGACTGCGCCACCGATCACTCCGCCCTGAGCATCCGTGACGGTCCCCCGGAGCGATGATGTCGCCTGCCCGAATGTCGTGGTGGCGAATAGAATTGCCGAAGCTAATAAACAAAACATCCTGCTACAAACCATGAAACACACCTCCAATATGCGGACACACTGCACCTATGACATTTTGGGGAACGTTTACGGTGACGCCACGGTCACACTGCGACTCAACGAGGAGCGGATGATCAAAAAGCCACTTGCAATGCAGATTCCTTACTGAAAATTCTTCGATTCCAATGAGATAGAAAACTGACTTTCGTCTATTGGCTACATGATTGTTGCTATGAGGAGGGATTTCCTACAATTTTGCCGGTTTCAGCGCTCTTCGGAATCTGAGATGACCACAGCCGGCTGCGGCTTCATCTGGGAGAGGCTCCAGATATCGAATTCAAATCGGTCAGCCATGAGATCGCGGAGCGAGAATGATGCTTTGGCAATGCCGGAACTCTGGTGGCCTGTGGTCTGGGCAACGATGTGATAGATCTCGTGCGCCATCAGCCGCGCCAGTGCGCGCTGCACCGTCGTTTGGCGGACGGCCACGCTCAGCGGCTTGAGAGAGGGAGCGAGCATCCGGATCAGTTGTCCGCAGTCCACGCGGAAGAAAGGCAGCACGCGGCTGCCTGAAACCGACGTATCGGCAAGAATGACGGAGTTCAGCGCCGGCGCGGCCGATGAAGGCGGCAGATCATCCGCAGAGCACGACCCATCAAACGAGCTGACAACAACAAGATCGAAGTCTTCGCCGGATTTGCGCTGCGCGGAGTCTCTCCAAATGAGATCGAAGCCCACAGGTGTGAGCAGCCGCTGGAGTTCGGATCGGACAGTCTCGACAGAAGCAGCACCAAGACCATCGGCGTGGCCAGCGTACAAGCCGAGCGTTCGATTCTCGGCTCCCGCGGGCGCAGCGAAAGCCAGCGATAGCAACACTGCTAAAAGGGCCGCCATTGGCACCACCTCTGAACTGGGAGGTAAGACGGCCCTAATTATAGTTTCAGTTGGCGGAGATCTCCAGAAGAGACACCACTTTGTAGATGACGCCTACAATTTTGTCGGAAAGAGGCAGGACTCAGAAGCACCCCTCCTAACTTAGGAGGGGTGGCTGCGCCATCAAGAAAATGCTGCGAAGCCAGCGAAGCCGGGCGCAGACGGGGTGGTTGCCTGAGGAACCACCCCGCCGTTCGCTAAAAAACGCTCGAACGGCTCCCCTCCTAACTTAGGAGGGGAGTTTCGAAGCTTGACTCACTACTGGGGACGTCTGAACAATCCGCCGTAGACGGCTTTTGCGAGAACGTGTCCCTGGATTGCTTTGATCACGTTTGCGCGGGTCTCGAATGCGTCAGCCGTCGGTTGAACGGCGAGTTTGGTGTCCAGGGCGAAAAGTTCAAACACATAATGATGGAACGGTCCGTTCGCCGCTGCTCCGGGACCGCGATACATCGGGCCGGTCGCACTGATCTGGTAGCTGCCGTCCGGCATTTGAGATCCCTTCGGAGCGCCTTCCGGCATGCCGGTGGCGGTAGCCGGAATATTCCACACGACCCAGTGAACCTGATCATCCGTTGTCCGGTTGCGAGCGAGATCCATATCATGCATGTGAAGCACGAAGCCCTGTGTACCTGCCGGCACATTTGCCCAGGTAATCGCGGGTGATCTGCCTTCTCCGGGAGCAACCCCTTCAGCAGCCTGACTGAATTTCACGGGAAATTGGCCGCCGTCCGGAAAACCCGCCACCGTCATGGTCATCGCCGGGGCGGCAGGGCCGCCGCGCGCCCCGCGGTCCTGAGCTCCCACTGGCAAGGCAACGAGAATTCGTATTAGCCGCATGCTGTTCCCCCCAAGGTTGAATGCACTCGATAATACGCTACTTGATACCCAACATCGAACTGCCGGAGTAGAAGGCGCCGGCAACGGAGGCAAGCATGTAGCTAGCAAGCGCTCCGCCGATCATGGCTTTCAGTCCAAGCCTGGCAATATCGCCGCGGCGCGAGGGCGCGAGCGGCGCGATCCCGCCGATCTGAATCGCGATCGATGCAAAATTCGAGAAACCGCTCAGTGCGTAGGACACGATGACGATCGACCGGGGATCGAGCGCGGGAACTTCTCCGCGTCCCACAGAGCCGAGATAGGTTGCAAGATCCGAGTACGCGACAAACTCCGTGAGGATCAACTTCTCGCCGAGCAACCGTCCAACGGTCATGCAGTCTCTGGCGGGAACTCCCATTGCCCACGCCACGGGCCAGTGAACAAACCCCAGAATACTCTGGAGAGAGAGTTGCGTGTCGGCGGCCAGAGGCCCGAACAGCATGTAACCCAGGTTCGCAACAATTCCAATACCAAGGATGGTTCCCCAGCCCTTCTTTCCTGCAGGCGCTTTGGCGTCGGTTTGAAAGAACAACGACAACCAGACGGCGGCAGCAATCAGTCCGACCAGACGGCCGGGATCGGGCCCCAGGGTGGTGCGGGCGGCGACGTACAGCAAACCGATCGCGGGCAGTGACCACCACACCGTGGTGTCTCTCGGCGGCCCATACGTCTCAATTGCGAAGAGGCTCAGCAGTGTACCGATCACGATGAGATCGAATTGAACCAGGCCGTTCCCGCTCCTGAAGAAGTTACCAAGCCAGCTGACGCCCAGGTTCGCCATCGCAATCAGAGCCACAAAGGTGAGCAGCATGGCCGCGACATTGATCGAAAGCTGCCAGCCGATCGTCGAGCCGTTCGCCGCTGCATCCAGAATGTTCGCGTCTTCGATGGGAACATCCATCTTGACCTCACCGCGCGTCAGCGGCTCCTCACGCTCCGGAACCATGACCTTCGCCATGATGAAGGCGGCGGGAGCCGACAGGATCGAAGCCGATATCAGGTGCGCGGCAATGTTCGGGAAATATCCGGAAAGCATCAGAATATACGCGCCAAGCACTCCCCCGGCCGTGTTGGCGAATCCGCCGACCATGATTGCCATCAGCTCGGATCGCGTCATCTTTTCAATGAAGGGCCGGACAACCAGAGGAGCCTCCGTCTGGCCGACAAAAATATTCGCGGAATTGGAAAGGGATTCGGCTCCCGACACCCGCATGGTGTAGGACATAACCTTGGCAAACAGCAACACGATCTTCTGCATCACGCCCAGGTAGTACAGAACCGAAAGCAGCGCGCTGAAAAAGATGA
>QHXD01000460.1 GCA_003223895.1 Acidobacteriota bacterium | reverse complement strand
TTCGGATCGTCGATGGGCTCACCGTACTGTATCGCGAGACTCGGGCTGACTTTCGGCCGCTGGTTGCCGTTATGGCAGGTGAAGCAGGTGAGTGCGCGCACTCAGCTGAAATTGTCCTTGTTGATTGCGGTGACCATCCGCATCATTTTTCGCGTTGTCTGCTTCAACGGCGTATCGTCTGCCCACTTTTCCCAACTGTTCTCGCTGTCCGGCGTATGGCACTCCACACAGTTAATGGTGAGGGCCGCGGAAATGAACCCCATAGTGTCCAGGAATTCATCCACGGGGATGCCCTTAAGAACCTGGACATTCTTGAACACATCTTCCGCCATCGGCGGTCTCTGTTGTTGTACAGCCTGGCCGCTCGCGAATTGAATGGACAGCAAATATACCAACACCACCACCGATCCGAACTTCATGTGATCTCCTAATGGAAATTTCAATAGTCAGCCGCTAATTGCGCGAACAAAGCTAATGCATTTGCGTGATTCGCGCAATTGGCGGCTGATGACACAGTCGCATGTTAACATCGGTCAGCGAAGGACGCTTTAATAAGGCCCTATGAGTTCGTTTTCCAGGAGGTGTATGCGCGTACGAAGAGGAAAAGTACGAACATCGCTGTTGATGGTTATTGCTGCGCTCGGTGTGGGTGTTTTGTGCTCATCCAACGTTGCGCGATTCCAACTTGCGGCGAAACCCGGCACAGGCGCTCCGCAATTGGTTTCCATTCAGCAATTGCCTTTCGATGGAGAAATGTGCGCCTGGCCCTCGACGGCTCCGGCCGATCCGGTTTTGATGGCTTCCCTCGAGCAGGACCCGACTACGAACCTGTTCGCGGCGATGCGGCAGCAAGGAAGAGGCGGAGGAGCTTACACACCGGATCCGTCGACGATCGAAGTGGGCCGTCAACCGACCCGGATGATTCGCGACGAGTACCCCACATACAGTTACGTCGCCGTCGACACGAAGTTCGATGAAGTTGTTCTTCAGGACAATAACCTCTGGGCAATACGTGTTTTCAGGCGCACAGCCAACACTCCGCCCGACGCGCCGTTCACCAAGCCGGAGCGGGTGATTCAGGGACTGAAAACCGACGTCCAGTTCAACAACGGCATCTACATCGACCCGGATGACGGGGAGATCTCCTCGGTCGAATCGGACACCGGCGACAAGGTTGTCGTGTTCACTCATGACGCGCTTGGAGACATCGAACCGGCCCGTGTACTGAAGACTCCGCATCGTGGATACGCGCTTGCCGTGGACGAAGGTAAGAAGGAGCTTTTTGTCTCGGTCCAATACCCTCCGCGCGTGATGGTGTATCGCAAGGGCGCCTCCGGAAACGAAGCGCCGCTGCGCGTCATCGAAGGTGAAAAGACGGGACTGAGCGATGTTCACGGTATTGCGATCGATGTAAACAGAAAGCTCATCTTCGTCGCCAACTGGGGTGCCATCAGCAACTACCTTGTTGCAGGGACCGGCCGTTTCGAACTTCCGTCGATTACGGTCTATCCGCTCGACGCGAACGGCGACGTCAAACCGCTGCGCGTCATTCAGGGTGAAAAGACTCAGTTGAATTGGCCGCACGCGATTTCGCTCGATCCGGGAACTGGCGATCTGTACGTCGCCAACGACATCGGAAACTCGATTCTCGTTTTTCATCAAACGGACCAGGGCGACAAGGCTCCGGCCCGCATCATCAAGGGAGCCAGGACGGGATTAAGCAATCCGACCGGCGTCTTTGTCGACACGAAAAACAAAGAGGTCTGGGTGGCGAACTTCGGAAACTCGACGGCCACCTGTTATCCCATCAATGCCAACGGCGACGCGGCGCCCATCCGGGCGATCCGCAGCGCTCCTGCCGGCTATCAGGGATTGAAGTTCGGAAAGGTCGAGGCGGTAGCCTACGACAGCAAGCGCGATCAACTGCTGGTGCCGAACTGAGTAACGCATCCGCAGATTGCGGCCTTCGCCAGGCTGGCGAAGGAAAACACGGCGCCGGTTCGTGTGATCAACGGACAAAAGACACGCATCAGCAGGACGATGCATGGTCTGGCTTACGATGAAGTTCACGACGAAATCGTTATTCCCAGCCCGCTCGCGCAGGCCGTCCTGGTTTTTCGCGGAGCAGCCCAGGGTGAGGAACCCCCGCTCCGCGTTATTCAAGGGCCGCATACGGGGATTGTCGGGACGGGTTACGGAGCGCTCGATACGGTGAGCGTCGATGGCGAAAACAACGAGATCTATCTACCAGTGGCCTCGAATCAGGTCCTGGTCTTCGACCGCATGGCCAACGGCGACGTCGCGCCGAAACGGGTTCTTGGCGGGCCTGATACTCAGATTCGCTATCCGGTTCCCGCCGACCAGGGCCCGTTGCCGCCGGTTGCGATCGACGCCCTTCACAATTTGCTGGTGGTCAAGAGTACATGGCCGCGCGGCACCACGCCTTCGTACCTGATTTTCGACCGGACGGCCAGCGGCAATACGAAACCGCTGCGCGTGATACACGGACCCAGGGCCGCAATAGGCGGGGGCAACCAGATACAGATTTATCCGCCTAAAGGATGGATCATCGGCGGCGCCACAGGACCCGGACCATCGATTGGTATCTGGAGCATCAATAATGATGGAGACGTCGCGCCCCGCTGGCGGATACCGGTGAATAAGCTCACAGGACTCAACGTCAACGGCGTGGGCATTGATCCAATTCACAAGGAAGTCATGGTGCCGACTGGAAACGGAAACGTCGTTATGACGTTCTTTTTCCCGGAGATCTTTGAGTAACGGGGAATTAGCCGAAGAATTAGCCGCGAATTACGCCGATTACGCGAATGGGGCGCAAAAATAATTCTTGATGCGCCCCATTCGCGTAATCGGCGTAATTCGCGGCTAATTCTTCGGCTAATTCCCCGTTTTTGGCGTCACCATGAGATAAAACGTGTTCGAAACGCCTCCCGCTGAGCCAGGCTGGACGACAACCAGGGGATATACGCCCGCTGCTTTGGAGACGCTGGAGGGAATCGGAACGCGCAGTTCGTCTTCCCCCTGCAGGGTTCCGCGGACAAGCTGATCGTTGATCAGCACGAGATTGTTCTTTGTAAAGTTCGTTCCCTTGATCGTGAGCTGGGACGCGTTCTTTTGGTTTGTGGAGATCAACTCCGGGGAAATCTCATCGATCATGGGCACGTGAAGAGCGGGATTCGCAAATCCTTCCTGCAACAAGCCCGGCCTCGGCACGACTTCCTGACGCTTGTTCGTCAAACCTTCGCGGTCGATGACGGATCCGCCTTGAACAATTTTGAAAATATCCATCGTTGCGCGGATGTCATCGAGAGGATTCCGGTTCAACACGAGGATGTCCGCACGCTTGCCGGCTTCGAGCGTTCCGGCTTCTTTGCCTTTGCCCCAGGCTTCCATACCCCAGCTCGTCGCGGATTGGATGATCTTCATTGGCGGAACGCCGATCTCGCTGAACATCGCCATTTCCTGATGCAGCGTGATGCCGGAAGTACCGAGTCTTCCGGCATCGCTATCAGTGCCGGCAATCAGTTTTCCTCCCGCATCTGCGAACTGTTTTACGAACAGGCCTGCTCTCTTGTAGCCTTCTGCGAGTTGAGCAGCGTTCTGTTCAGGCCCAGGCTTTAACCAGCGGGCATACCGGTCGCGGACAGGCTTTGGCAAGCCAAGCGCCATGGGACTATTCATATAGTCGGTGTTGATCCGATCGAACTCCGGAAGATACTTGCTCGCTCTCTCGAACTGCGCAGCGACGGTAGGATTCAAGAACATCTTGTTCGCCACCATCTTTTGAATGATGGGAGCAAACTTGTTTGTATCGAGTTGATCCCACCCCTGAGTAGGACCGCCTTTACGGATGCGATCAATCACTGCCGGGGGAGCAGTGGCCTTGATGAGACCAAACAAGTGAACCTGCACATCGAGACCGGTATCGACGATTTCATCCGTCCCCAAT
>QHXD01000459.1 GCA_003223895.1 Acidobacteriota bacterium | reverse complement strand
TTACGCGAACGGCGCAATAAATGGTCTTTGATGCGCCGTTCGCGTAATTCGCGTCATTCGCGGCTGGTCTTCGCCTGTCCCCGCATTACGCCTGTCTCAAGGCTTCGAACTCCACTACCGCCTCGTCCTCGACGGCGTACTGAATCTGGATCGGGCGGCAACAAACTTCGCAGTCCTCGATATAAGTCTGTCTGCTCACCGACGTATCCAGAACCATGGAAATCGTCTCGCCGCAGTAAGGGCACGCGAAGAAGTGTTCCATCGCGCCGTTATGATACGCCCCAAACCATGGAAGAAATCCAGCAACTGCGTCAGCGGCACTTCACTTCCTCTTTTTGTGGCCTTGTTGTTTCGCGCTGTGCCGCTTAAACATACGCGCGCCGTGTGGTACAAGGTTGCCACCCTTTTCCGGTCTTATGACGGGAACGCCGCTTGCGTCCAAAGAGAATCATCAAGAGAGGAGCGCACATGAGTGACGAAACGATCTGCAGTCTTTTCAAGTTGATTGAAGCATGTAATCACGGCTCGCAAATCTTCCTCGGCGGCGCAGTGAACGTACCCGAGCCCGCTTTGCAGGAACTTGCGCTCGGGATCGGGCGGAAGCTCGTTCGGTTCGAGTCGGAGCTGCAGAACGCAATCCTCCAGGTTGGCGGGCCCGCGCTGCCGGCGTGGCCGTCCGAACCGGTGCCCGGTGACCGTAACGGCCTGTTCGTGTGCGGGAAGATCTCGCTCTCACTGATCCTCTTCTATTACCAGCAAGCACTGAAGACGACACAGTTGGATGGTGTTTGCACCACGATCAAGCGCCAGTATTCCGAAATGCAACAAGCTTACGAAAGACTGGTTTCTCTGCACCAGGCCGCCTGAATCCTACCTGCCGGCGTTGGGAGCATTCTCCTCACGCCGAAAGTTGCGAGTGACTTATAATACGCGCCGTCTTCGCACTCTCTGGTGACATAAAGTTTGCATTGACATATCAGCGAACCTCATAAACAATCCCGCGACAGGAGGAATACCGAATGAAGTCCGGTATCTGCGGTCTATTGCCAGCCGTTGGTCTGGGTGTATTGTTGGCAGCCGCGCCATTGGTAGCGCACCACGCGATTCAGGCTAAATTCGATGACAAGAAACCGATGACGCTAAAGGGACTTGTCACCAAAGTCGATTGGTTGAATCCGCACGTTCATGTATTCATGAATGTCCAGGATGGAAATACAGTCAACAACTGGGCGATCGAACTGGAAAGTCCCGTCGATCTTCAAAAGAGCGGCTGGAACAGGGATTCATTGAAACCCGGCGATGCGATTACCGTGCAGGGTATCGCTGCGAAGGACGGAAGCCGCCAGGCATGGGGAAATTCCGTATCGATGACCAGCGGCGGCAAAAAAATCCTGAACCTGACTGCGGCGGTTTCGCGTCCACGCCCGAGCGGAGCGGCTCAACCGACCCCGCGGTGGCCGGATGGCAAAGCGAGACTAGGACCTCCTCCCGGACAGACAGGATATTGGGCCAGCCCGAGCGCCACCTGGCTTGTGCAGTCGGGGGCCAATGTTCAAGCGGACGCGAACGGTCTTTTGAAGAACATTGCAGATGTGGACAAGGTGGCTCCCTTTCAGCGTTGGGCGCGGGACTTGTACGAACTCCGGCAGCGCAATTTTCTGAAAGACGATCCCATGTTCCTGTATTGCATGCCTCCGGGTGGTCCTCGCCAGTTCCAGCTTCCGTATGGAATGCAGTTCGTCGAGGATCACAGTCGCCAGCGCATTTTCGTTTTCATTGGCAGCGGCAACCATAACTATCGGATCATTTATACAGATGGACGCGCTCAGCAGGGTCAGATTCGCGGCGATGCGGACAATCCGCTTTATTACGGCCGCGCGGTAGGGAAATGGGAAGGCGATACGTTCGTGGTCGATACAAAGGGTTTCAATGAGAAATTCTGGTTTTCGAACGGCGGTCTTCCGCACACCGAGCAGCTTCATCTGATTGAGCGAATCTCGCGCCCGGACTTGAATACGTTGAAGTACGAAGTAACAATCGATGATCCGGGCGCCTATACCAAAACCTGGTCTGCGGGCTGGAACCTCCAGTGGGTCGCGGGGGAGGAATTACCGCCTTATTTTTGCCAGGACAACAGGCCTTGATTTTTGTTGACGCCGACGGCAAGCGCGTCAAAACTAAGTTCAATTGTTTACGTAAACAGGAGGGAATTCGGATGAGACAGCGCATAGTTGGTTTTATGGCCCTCGCGGCGTGTGTGATTCTGTGGACTATACCCGCAATCGCACACCATTCCTTTGCGGCGGAATTTGATGCCAACAAACCAGTGACAATGAAGGGTTTTGTAACGAAGGTGGAATGGACGAATCCCCACGTATGGTTCTACATCAATGTGAAGAACCAGGATGGCACCACCTCGAATTGGGGTTTCGAGATGGGTCCTCCACACGGACTTCAGGCTCGCGGCTGGAAGCGCGAGACGATGAAACTCGGTGACGAGGTCATCGTGGCCGGAACGCTGGCCAAGAATGGCAGCAACCGCGGCAACGCCAGGACTGTGACGATGGCGTCCACCGGTCAGAAGCTCGGTGCGGGATCCAGCGAAGCCGAGACGCCGTAGTTTCCGCGATCATGGTCGAACGCTGGCGCAGCTTCGACATAGAAGGGAATCACATGCGATTTCGTACTATCATTGCTTTCGCAGGCTTGGTGCTGGCGCTCTTCATTTTGCCGAATGCACCGTCTTTTTCTCAGGCTCAAGGCCAGCAGGGGCAGGGTCGCGGTCAACGGGCTCCTGCTCGGCCGGCCCCGCGTTTGCCAGACGGCCGGCCGAACTTCGGTCCAGTTGAAGGAGAGGCAGGCGTCTGGTTGCCCGGTACCGCGTCCTTTGCAGAGGATGCCAACCGAAACGGCCGTGGAGCGACTCCCGTAGCGGGAGCTCCCGTAAAACCAAAGCTCACCGAGGTTCCCTTTCTGGATTGGGCTCGGGAGTTGTATTCCTACCGCCGGGAGAATGAGTTCGAGCCCCATACGCGCTGTAAGCCTTCAGGTGGAGCGCGTGAGTTCTTCACCCCTTATGGGGTTGAGTTTGTGGACATGCCCGAACTCAAGCGCATTTTCATCATGGACATCGGCGGTCCCCACAGCTACCGCATCATTTACATGGATGGACGCGAGCACCCGAACGATCTGGCGCCCTCTTATCTCGGGCACTCCATCGGCCGCTGGGAGGGGGATACCCTGGCGATCGATACAGTCGGATTCAACGAGCGCTTCTGGATGGACCGCGAAGGCATGCCCAGTACTGACAAACTTCACTTCATGGAGCGCCTCACTCGTCTGGACATGAACTCGATGAAGTACGAGATCACCATCGACGATCCCGGCGCCTACTCCAAAACCTGGTCGACAGGTTTTGTGCTCCGCTGGAGTGCGGACCAGGAACTGTTCGAATATGTCTGCCAGGACAACAATCACGCGCCCGAACTCATGGTTGGCGCTCAGAAATCCGTAGACCGTAGCAGTGTCATTGTTCCGTAATCGCCCTGGAGGTCAGATGCATTTGAAAGGCGCCGGTTTCTTGTGCCTTCTGTTTGTCTTGATGTTAGCGGCTTCGAGCTTCGCCCAGGAAGGTCATCCGCTGGTCGGAGTCTGGTACGGTGATTGGGGTTCGACACCGGCGCAGCGCAACCAGATAACTGTGGTCATGTCCTATGATGGCAAGAATGTCACGGGGCTGGTCAACCCCGGTCCCGAGTCCTTTCCGTTGAAACTCGTGACACTGGATTCAACGAAATGGACCGTCCACATTGAAGCGGATGGCAAGGATGCGAAGGGAGCCCCGGCCCACTTCGTCGGCGACGGGAAACTGGAAAACATAGGTTCGTACCACCGCACACTCACCGGCAGCTGGAATTACGGGGCAACGAAGGGCGATTTCAAGATCAAAAGAGACTAAAGACACAAAGAAGAAAACGCTGATTACGCGAATGGGGCGCATCAAAGGTTTTTTGTGCGCCCCATTCGCGTAATCAGCGTAATTCGCGGCTAATTCTTTTTCTTCTTTGTGTCTTTAGTATGTTTAGCGCGAACGGAAGGGACGCCCCTTTGTTGCCAGGCGGGTTTCGAGCCGGGCGGTGCAATCGCAGTTGTCGCACGCCCACGATTCGGTGCCATTCAGATCGCGACAGCGGCTTCGCGCGTGCGCGTCCTGGACCTTCAACAGCGCGAAGTATTTTTCCCAATACGGGCGTTCTTCCGCGAGCGGAGTCCAGCAGTAGCAAACCTCAACCCACTGCACCCGGCCCTCCTCGAGCTCGCGAGCCTCTCCCATATTTCGGAGGTATTCGTCGCCGGCGATCGACCCTCTCCCCAGCGTCCCATCTTCGATCGCTCGCTCAAGCGCCTCCACCTTTCCGGGCTTCACTTTTGCAGTAACGAGATATCGCACGGCAATGATTGTAGCGCATGTTTTCATAATGGTTGCCTACGTCATGTTCCTTGACGTATCGTGCCTGCATACTAAGGAGATGAGTATGAAACGTGCGTTGATTGCTCTGACTGTGGTGCTTGCGCTGTGTTCGGTGGCAGTGTTCGCACAAGCGCCAAAAGCGGCCGGCAGTCCCTTTTTTGCGACGTGGAAGTTGAATCTCGCGAAATCCACTTATAGTCCGGGACCGTCGATCAAGGGTCAGACGGCGAAACTCGAACCAGTCGATGGCGGAATGAAAGTGGTTTCCGATCGAATCGAGACCGATGGCAAGACCACTCACTTCGAGTGGACCGCGAAATTTGACGGCAAAGACTATACGGTCAAAGGGGATCCGGCTCGCGATGCCGTCTCAGTGAAGAAGATCGACGACTACAATCTGGAAATCAGCAACAAGAAGGGCGGGAAAGTCTTGTCGGTGATCAAAGCCGTATATGCCAAAGACGGAAAGTCACGCACCGAAACATTTACCGGAACAGATGCGCAGGGCAGGAAGATCCACAACGTGACGGTCTGGGACAAGCAGTAGGGAGGAACGACATGAGCAACGGAAAGGTCGATCGCCGGGCATTTCTCGGCGCCTGCGCTGCCGGCTGTGCCGGTTTGATTCTCGGGACCACGCGAGCCTGGGCATCGGACACGAAGCCCGGCGCCATTGTGGAAACGAGCTACGGCAGGATCCGCGGACTGGTGATCGACAAGGTGAACGCATTCAAGGGCATTCGTTATGGGGCTCCCACGTCGGGCGCAAACCGTTTCATGCCGGCCGTCAAACCGGAGGCGTGGACCGGAGTGAAAGAGGCAATGGAATCAGAGTAGCTAACGATCCAAACGGCGAGGAACGCCGGTTGGTGGCATCGCTGCGGAGGGCATAAGGCATGTCGAGAAGAAACGGTAACCGCTCCAGGGCCGATCGTCAATATAGGGCAAAGCTCCAGCAGCGAATAAAGACACGAGAATTGCGCAAGGCGCTGAAGTCACGGTCCTCGAAGACGCGATAATTCGGGAACCGATGTCGTTGAAAGGAAAATGTCACTGAGCCGCGGCTCATGCCAGTCTTCTATGACCGCCGACCGCTTCCTTGACACGAATGGAAAACGGAGAATATCTTAGGGCCAACAAGAGAGATCGCACTCATAATTCGCGAAAAGGAGATTTCAAGGTGAACATTCGTTTAACTGCATTCGCTGTGATGGCAACGCTCGTGATCCTGTGTGCGTCGCTGACCGCCTTCTCGCAGGCTCCGCCAGACCGCGGGTTTTTGGCTGGAAAGAAATACGACATGAACGGACCTGCACCGCGTCTGGCAAACGGCCATCCGGATCTGGGCGGCGTGTGGGATCGGCCGGGTGTTCAAGACATCACCAAGTCCTTTAACGCGAAAGATGGGATGAAACAGACAGGCCAGGCGGAGCTTCAGTTCACCGAGGCGGGAATGAAGGCGTACAAAGCGTATGACCCGAAGAACGACTATGCCGGAGCCTGCCTGCCGTATGGCTGGCCCCGCGCCATCCAGGGACTTCATCCCCTGCAGCTCGTACAGAGCAACGATTTCATGGCGTTCCTTTTCGAGCAGAACTCGTGGTTCACTGTCGTTCCGATCGATGGACGTCCCCATCCCAAAGATGCAAAGGATTTCCCGACGTGGTTTGGCAATACTGTCGGCCGCTGGGAGGGAGACACTCTGGTCCTCGATACGATTGCCACCAATGGCTACACGATGCTGGACTACAGCCATCCCCATAGCACCGAATTGCATCTCACCCAAAGATTCACGCGCATCGATTTCGGGCACATGAACTACGAAATGATCGCCGAGGATTCCAGGTAGTACAAAACTCCGATCAAGAACACGCGGACTTTCGTGCTCAGACCGAGCTGGGAGACGATGGAATACTCTTGCGAGGAAACCAATATTGATCAGCTCAAAAATGGCACGATCAAGTGGATCCCACCGAATATCGACTAGTGGCGGATCTTTCCAAAAGGTTGGCACGATTCACGGTTCACGGTGGGCCGCATGTGGCGCCCCACCACATTTACACCTTGACTTCAAATCTGGTACCTCAAATAATCACCGTATTTGAAGGCAATATTCCTTTATCGAATTCAAAGGGGGCTCTTGATGACTCGAAATCTGTTGACCATTCTTTGTGTCGCCGCCGGACTGCTTCTGGCGTCTCCTCCTGGTTTTGCGCATCATTCGGCATCGGGCGAGTTTGACAACAACAAGCCGCTCGAGTTCACCGGGACTGTGAAGGCCATAGAGTGGGTGAATCCCCATGGCTACGTTCAAGTCGATGCGAAGGATCAGACCGGAAAGGTCGTTACCTATAGAGTGGAAATCATGGCCCCGAACGGACTCTATCGAGCCGGATGGACCAAGAATTCGGTGTAACCGGGCCAGACTGTAAGTTTTAAAGGCCACCGTGCCAAGAACCCGGAGTCGATGAACGTCAGCGGCCGCCTGA
>QHXD01000466.1 GCA_003223895.1 Acidobacteriota bacterium | reverse complement strand
GCATTCCAAGCAGTGAAACGACTCCGGCTGTGATCACGGTCTTGCCCGCCAGTACGGCCAGAGCGCACAACAGAACAACGACGAGATTCGATGCAAGAAACGACGGATTCAGCAGCATTCCAATGGACACGAAGAACAAGCTGTTGAATGTTTCGCGAAAAGGCAGCACATCGGCAAGCACCTGATGGCTGTACTCCGAGTCGGATATCACGATGCCGGCAACGAAGGCCCCGAGCCCCGTGCTCAATCCGGCGCGCGATGTGAGATATGCAATCCCGAGAACGATCACAATGACGGAAAGAATGAAAATGTCCCGGCTGCGCGCAGCGATCGTCGCCGCAATGACGCGTGGCGCAACAAACCACGCGACAATCAGGATTGCGACGACAGCAACCAGCGACACTGCCAGGGTTGCGGCGAAACTTTGGAGATCGAAAGATTGCTGGCCCGTGAGAATCGGCAGAAACATCATCGCGGGAACCACAGCAATGTCCTGAAACACGAGGATCGCGAGTGCAGTGCTGCCTTGCGGTGCGAATGCCTGTCCTCTTTCATAGAGAAGACGCAGCGCGATAACCGTGCTGCTGAGCGCGACCAGGATGCCTGAAAAAAGGGCCAGGCGCGAAGACTGGACCCATGGTCCTACGATCAGAGCCGTGATCGCTGCGGTTATCAGCATTTGCAGAGACCCGCCACCGAGAGCGAGCCGGAGCATCACGCCGATTTCCGCGATCCGCTCGACTTCTGCAACCGAAGAAATGAGCCGCAGGCCGAAAGGTCCAACTAAGGCGCCCGCCACCAGAAATCCCGCAATGCTCGACAGCCGGAGCACACGAAATACGTACGATACGACCACCGCAATTCCGAAAAGAACGACGAGATCTCGGAGAAATGTGGAGGTTTCCATGCCTGGCTCCGAAACGTCAGCCGCTTAGTAGATGTAGAACGGCATCGGCGTAAAACAGAGAATCAGCATCGCGAGCGCGAACCATCCGAGCCAGATGTGGCGGCGGCTGAGTGGAACCGAGTCGTCGAGCGTTATCGGATGGCGCAGGCCGATGAACAGCAGGGCGGTTGTCCACAGGAGCCATCCCTGCCAATAAAAGATTCCGAGAGGAATAAGCGTTAAGAGAAATCCCTGGGAGATCCTCTTGTGGATGCGCCCGAACAACGCATAAGCTATGTGGCCTCCGTCGAGTTGACCCACCGGAAGCAAGTTGAGCGCGGTCGCGAAGAATCCAAACCACGCGGCCAGGCCGATCGGGTGGAGGGATAAGTCCATGCCCGGAGGCGGTGTCTTGCCCATGAGCGCCGCAAAAGCTTTGAAGATGAGCGGTTCACCGAGTCCGAATGTGGTGGACGACGGATCGACCACCTCGAAACGTGACTGGCTCAGAGCGATGACGAGAGTCGGAATCGCCAATACAAATCCCGCGATCGGACCGGCCACACCAACATCCAACAGCGCCGGCCGATGATGAATCGGAGAACGAATCCTGATGAAAGCGCCCATGGTTCCGATTGGAGGCCAGGGAACTGGAATGAAATAAGGAAGGCTCGCGTCGATGCCATAGTAGCGGCAAGTCAGATAATGCCCCATTTCATGCGCGAGCAGAATTCCCATGACGGCGACGCTGAACGGAAGACCCGTGAGCAGCAGTGAAGGTCTTCGCGCGACCTCGCGGATGAAAGAGCCGACGTTGTCGCCAAGTGTGTGGGTAAAGTCCGCCATCAGAAGAGTTCCGATGGTGAGCGTGGTCAGGCACGTCAACGCGAATAAGGCGATGTTCAACCAGGGAAATCTTTGCTGTGGAGCCTCCTCGAACAGAATCTCGGCGGGCGGATTAAACGTGTTGTTCATGAAACGCTTGAAACTTCTTTCTAAACACTCAGAGCGACTGCAAGTCTTTGCCTGGCTTAAAGCGCACGGCTTTCCCCGGGGGTATGTTCACTTCAGAACCAGTACGAGGGTTCCGTCCGATGCCAGTCTTCCGCGGCTTGACCGAGAAGACGCCAAAGCCCCGCAACTCAATCCGATTTGAAGATAGTGTCTACTGCCTGTTCTGCTTTGGTCTTGCTTACTCCCGTCCGTTCTACGATCTGATTGACAAGGTCAAGTTTGATCACTGGAACCTCCGTCGTCGCATTTTGGGACCGCTGGTCGAAAACCCGTGACTACAACTGCTATCTCTTTTGTAAACATATTTTTAACACCAGAAGGGGAGTTAGGCAATGCCAATTAAAGCAGACAGGTGGATAAGAGCAATGGCCGCGGCCCATCGTATGATCGAGCCATTCAATGCTTCGCAAGTCGCAGAAGGCATGATCTCTTATGGTTTGTCTTCTTATGGATACGATCTCCGGGTCGCCGACGACTTCAAGATTTTCTCCCCGCCGAACGGCGTAACTCTCAATCCTAAATCAATCCCGCCCGAGTACTACCGCGACCATCACGGCCAGTTTTGCGATATCCCGCCTAATGGCTATGTCTTAGGACGAACTGTCGAATACCTGCGTATTCCGCGGAATGTTCTAACCCTCTGTGTCGGGAAATCGACATATGCCCGAAGCGGGATTCTCGTCAATGTCACGCCGTTCGAACCGGAGTGGGAAGGCTACGTCACCGTCTCCATCGCAAACACAGCGCCCGCGCCCGTCCGGGTCTTCGCCAATGAAGGCCTGTGCCAGGTTCTATTCTTTGAATCGGATGAGCCCTGCGAGATTTCATATAAGGATCGAAAAGGAAAGTACGATGTGCAGCGACGGATAGAGTTTCCAAAAATTGAAAAAAGAAACTAACCACAAGAAGCACAAAGCGCCGGTCACCATATCCTCGGGTTCCCGCACTTGCCGGTCAGCATCTGCGGGAAGCGCTCTGGCTCCCGCACCTCTTGTGCTTCTTGTGGTTTCTATCCTTTAGATCGCCAGGCCCCCATCCACCTGAACGACCTGCCCGGTCATGTAGCCCGCTTTCGGCGACAACATGAACAATACGACATGGGCCATTTCTTCGGGTGTTGCGAAGCGGCCGAGCGGAATCTGTGCGAGCGCCTTCGCGCGATACTCTTCGTTCAGCACTCCGGTCATGTCCGTTTCAACGAAGCCCAGAGCGAGCGCGTTGACGGTGATATTCACCTTTGCGATTTCCTTCGCAAGTGCTTTGGTGAAGCCGATCATCCCGGCCTTGGAGGATGAATAATTGACCTGGCCGGCCATACCAACGATGCCGCTGATCGAAGTGATGTTGAGGATCGTTCCGGACTTTTGCCGCAGCATCACTCCCACGACGGGCTTCGTCAGATTGAACAGTCCAGCACATCGTCCCAGTCCTTCTCAGTCATCAGGGCGAGGAGTTTGTCACGGGTGATGCCGGCATTATTGACGAGAATGTCGATGCGGCCGAACTTCTCCTTCACCTGCTTCACAAGATCTTTTGCCTGTTCGAGGCTTGTGACGTCCGCTTGAAAGCCGAGCACCGTATCGCCATTCGAAATCTCATCAGCAAGTGCCTTGTTCTGCGCGTACGTAAACGCGACCCTGGCATTCTCGCGCGCCAATGCCTGCACGATTGCCCGGCCGATGCCGCGGCTTCCCCCGGTAACGATTGCGACTTTGTTCGAAAACATAGGAGGGGAAATTTAGCGCTATTTCCCCTAGTTGCCCAGTGAGAAGTTTACCTTGGCGGTAAGAATCACTGGAACCGGTTGTCCATTGAGGACGGTCGGTTCGTACTTCCAATTCTGGACTGCCTCAATGGCCGCCTGAATGAGCAGTGGTGGGCCGGAGACGACCTTCAGTTTGTCCACGTTTCCCTGTTCGGTGACCACCGCTTCAAGAATGACCACGCCCTGGACACGAGCTCGAACTGCCGCCGGTGGATATTTAGGCTCGACCAATTTAACGACCTTGGGTTCGCGGACGTTGCCTCCAACGCGGACGGGTTCCTTCGGCGGCGGCAACGGCGTGTTGGGGACGCCGCCAATCACTCCGCCTGGAATGCCGCCGGGGATTCCACCGGCGATTCCGCCTGGAACTCCGCCTGGCACCCCGCCGGGGATCGCGCCCGGCACCGGAGATTCAAGAATGCCAGCAATATCTTTCGGAATCGTTGCTGGCGCAATGACTGGATGGTCGACCGGTTGGGGCACTTCTTGTTTGATCGTGGGAACAGGTGTATTCGCTACGGCTTCCTTGCGGGTTTCACGGTCCACTTTCTTGGGTTCCGGGCCTGCCGGGGCGGGCGCAGGCGCGGGCGGGGGTGGAGGGGGCGCCATATAAAGAGTGTCCAGAAGGCGCAACTGGCCAAGCTTTTCAGGCATGACCATTTGGATTGCGATAACGGCGGTCACCAGGACGGCCTGTATCAGCACTGCTGCGACAAAAGCCCTTAATTTCTTATTGTTTCTGGCCGGATTTGTTTCTGGCAGCTGTTCAAACATCTCAGATTAGTTAGACGACGAGGGTGAGCATGCGTCTAACTAAATATACCGAAAAAAAGCTATCTGCCTCATGATCAGTGTGTTTCATGGTGTGCTTTAGCGCGCCCATCGGGGCGACGCAGCCGCGAGCAGCTCAAGCAATTACGGAATAGACCACAGAGACACAAAGCTGGTTCCCTGCTTTGTGTCTTTGTTTCCCGCCTCTTTACAGAAGCGGTATCATGTCTCGCGAAAAAGGAGAGGCCCAGCGCGGTGAGACAGCGGCCTCCTGCAGAGGAGAAGAGCATGAGCAGAGATGAAGACGAATTGGAAGACGTCAATCAGTCGCCGGATGACCTGGACTTGGATTTTGGCGAGGGGGACGCCTCCGAGCCTCCGATGGAATACCCATCGGCTGAACCTGAGCCGCCTGAACCACCGCCCAGCCCAGATCGTCCGAAGGCAAAACCAAAGCCCAAACCGAAACCGAAAAAGAAGCCGGCACCGAAGCCGAAGCCAAAACCAAAACCGAAACCCAAGCCGAAGCCGAAGCCGAAGAAAAAGGCCACTAAACCTGCCAGCAAACCAGCCGTTCGAAAGACGGCTAAGAAAAAGGCGAAACCGAAGAAGTAAGGCAGAAGATTAGCCCTCTTCCTTCGGGGAGAGGGCTATCGTCTATGAATATCGTTTCAGCGCTGAAGCGCCTTGTTCCCCCGCCGCTTCGTCCACCGCGCGGAAGTGTCTCTGCCTTTTGCATAGAACATGTCGCGCCAGTCTCAATCATTGCGTTGATTCTCGCGTCCACGTTTTACGCATGGCGATTTTCATATTTCTGGCTGGATGACTTCACCAGTCTCTACTGGACCGAACGCGTAAGTGGCTGGCAAATCCTCTGGTTCAATTTGAATCCGTTGAGTAACTTCTTCCGCCCCTTCGGCATGCTGTTCTATTGGATTTTTTGGAACACTTTCGATTTGAATCCGCTGCCGTATCACCTTTTCGCATGGGGCCTTCACACGGCGAATGTTGCTCTTCTTTATACTCTGGTCCGGCGAATCGCGGATTCATCCTATGCTGCCGCCGTAGGTGCGCTCCTATTCTCGTTTCGCGCTAACTTTACGGAGATCTACTGGAGCTTCGGCACAACCTTCGAACTGCTGGCCTGTTTTCTGATGCTGACCGCGCTACTCTTACACACGCGGGAGACCAGATCCTTCCTGGGGTCCGTCACAATCGTCGTCTTGTACATTTTCGCGGTGAAGTCCAAGGAGATGGCCATCACATTACCGGGCGTGCTCCTGCTTTACGACATGACACTACGAAAGAGCGGGTTCAATCGGAGATCGCTCATTCTGTATTCGGCGCTCGCGCTGGTGGGCCTGACGTTCGCATATCTGAAAGTTACGAGTATGGCCGGCCCTTTGCCCGATCACCCGTACTACATGGACTTCTCCGTGTTGACTCTTGGACGAGGATACGGCTGGTATTTCGATCACCTCTATGGGTTCAGGCTTCGCTGGGGCGCCTGGATGATCACATCCGTTATCCTGTGTGCGTTGTTTATCTATCGGCGCGCCCGGCGAGCGTTGTTTTTCTTAGGTTATGTCTTTGTCACTCTCCTGCCAGTGATATTTCTCGTAAATCATCGATTCGAGTTCTATTGGTATATTCCCTTCTTTGGCATCGCAGGATTGGCCGCTCTCTTTGCGGGTAGCGTCGAGAGGGCGCTCCGGAAGAGGATGCCTCTAAGGGCTGCTGCGGCTACTGGACTGGCCCTATTTGCCATTCTTGGTGCAGCTCACTATTCGAGAGAAAAACGGGTCAGCAGCGCTAACAACCAAACCCAGCATCTGGTGGCAGACGAATATGCAGCTTTCATCCATTCTCTCCGTACGCTTCCACCGCCTGCCATAGGGGAAACAATTTACTATGGGTCATTTCCGCGATTCTTCGAAAAGGTGACACTCCTGTGCGCTACTCAAGTGGCATTGCGTCGTATGGATATTCAAGTTGAGGTTGTAGACACTTTTCCAAATTCCTGCCGATACTGTCTTCGATTTGAAAACGGTACTTTGAAAATCAATTAGCCTCTATTGAAGGTTCCGAGGAGGCGGAACAAAGACGTTGATTTCCGCACAATGTGGGCAATGGTACAGGCGAAAGCCAAAGAAGGACGGACTGGAGTTCGCCTTGACCGATTCCGACGAGTTGCCGGAACCGCACTGGCTACAGACATTGAAATACGACGGTAATTCCTCCATCGCTATCGTGGTCTTTGTGAAAAGGAATGCCCAACCGTATTGACTGTATCGAGAGCCGAATATTCTGTCGATGATCCTGGTCGCGGTGTTTAACGCGAGTCTTCCAAAGACGGAGAAGCCATCGGGTACTTCCGCAAGAAAGCGTGCGGTTGGGGGAAAGTGCTGAAGCTCCCGAGGCGTTGGTTTCTTTAAATAAACGAAACCACTGAACAAGAGGCACGACTGCGCCAGCTGCAGCCCCGTAATGCTTCGAACATCTGTGATGAGACCCTCGTAGCTGAACCGGTTGACGTGCCCGCCACCAGAGAATACAAGCCGATACAGAGCGTCGTCGAATCCATTGCCATCGGGAATTGCGATCCAGAGCCATCCATCGGGAGTCAGTACTCTGCCGATTTCAGACAGTGTCGTTCTGTAGTCCGCGAAGTGTTCCAATGTGTGATGACAAATGACAGCATCGATGGACTCGTCGTTCAAGGGAATTGCCCTTGAATCCGCTCGAACATACTCGACACGCGAGATCGTACTGCCCGAGCCGCCCTCCGGCAGGCTGACATCCATGGCAATGATGCGGCAATTGCAGGCTTCGTAATGAAAGCTTCCGTACCCGCATCCCAGGTCAAGAACGACGACCTCTTCTCCCAAGCCGCCGAGGAAGTTCTGCAATTTGTCCATTTTGGCCCCGTCTTTCGACGACTCTCTCAACGATTAGACCTTCAGATCCGTTTCATTCTGGAGATCGACAAGCTCAAGACGATCATCCGCCGCACATACCTTCTGAATACGGACCGCGCTGAGAATACTGCGGAGCATAGCTGGCATCTCGCAATCATGGCGATGTTGCTGGCCGAACACGCAAACGAACCGGTCAATGTTTCACGTGTTGTGAAGATGGTGCTGATTCACGACATCGTAGAGATCGATGCAGGGGACACGTATTTCTACGATACGGCAGCGGCGGCGGACAAGGCCGATCGTGAACGGACCGCGGCCGACCGGCTGTTTGGAATGCTGCCCCCGGACCAGGGCGCTGAATTCCGGGAATTGTGGGAAGAATTTGAGGGGCGCCGGACCCCGGAAGCTCGATTCGCGGGGGCTCTCGACCGTTTCATGCCCCAGTTGCACAACTATCATACCCAGGGCAGATCCTGGAACGAACACGGCATCACCATCGATCGCGTCCTCGAACGGAATGAATGCATTGGGGACGGTTCGACTCGTCTTTGGGAGTGCGCCCGGGCGTTGCTGGATGACGCTGTATCCAAAGGGTTTCTTAAAAAACCCGGGCGAGACTGACCATATCGTGCTATTCTCTCCGCCGTAACTGCAGCAGCGATGCTCGTTGCTGCCATATTGACTTAGGAGCCTCTTGTCCCTGTCTGGAGAGTTGATTCTGTTTTTGATCCCTTTCCCGCAAGTCCTCGAAGTTCCTTACAAAAATTGAATTAGGAAAAACATGTCAAAGAAAATCTACGTTGGTAATTTGTCGTTTCGAACGACAGAAGAAGAACTTGCCGGTCTTTTCGAACAGGTCGGTGCAGTCGAATCCGTAAGTATCATTACGGATCGTGACACCGGGCGCTCGAAAGGCTTCGGTTTTGTTTCGATGGGCGACGATGACGCCGAAAAGGCAATCGAATCGCTCAATGGCAAGGACTTCGGGGGCCGCGCGCTGACGGTCAACGAAGCGCGTCCCATGGTGAAGAAGGATTTCACCGGTCGCGCAAGCAGCCGTTCGAACCGCTGGTAGAATGGGGTTTTAGCCGGGGACTAATTCGGGGACAGACGTATAAATCACCCGATTACGAATACAGGACCATTTAATCGTAATTGGGTGATTTATACGTCTGTCCCCGAATTAGTTCCCTGCGGCTAGACAAAACCCCATGTCCACATCTTCCTTCAAATCAGCGTCCCGGCAGCAGGAGAGTTTGCTGGCACCGCTGGAGAAAAAGACCCTCATCTGGCTGGCACAACGAATGCCTGGCTGGGTCAACTCCGACCATCTGACCATTCTCGGGTTTCTGGGCATGGTGCTGGCGGGCGTTTGCTATTACCTCGCGCGCTTCAGTCCGCTCGCGATTGTCGGAGCCGTTGTGTTTCTGGGCGTTAACTGGTTCGGAGACAGTCTGGACGGCACGCTCGCTCGAGTTCGAAACCGGCAGCGGCCACGCTACGGCTTTTATGTCGATCACATCGTCGATTCTTTCGGAGCGATCTTTCTGATCGGTGGGCTCGGCATGTCGGGCTACATGACGGGAACGGTCGCGATGGTGTTGATCATCGCATATTTCCTGCTGGCCATCGGAAGCTTCGTACTGCTCTACAAGCCGATAGTCACCGTCGCGGGCCGGCAGTATCTGCTGTGCGACGTGAGCGGGGTCGTTGCCATCATCGGCCTGATCGGCATCGCCATCATCAATTCGATTCGCAATACCATCAGGCTCTACCGCGAGGAACGCCTTCCGTGACCGGAATGTTCCGAACGTGGTTGAAGTTCAACGCTGTCGGGATCATCGGTGTCGGTGTACAGTTAGCGGCGCTGGCCATTCTGAGGACCGGCATTGGAGTGGACTACCTCGTCGCGACGTTTCTGGCCGTCGAGGCCGCGGTCCTTCACAATTTCATCTGGCACGAGCGATGGACCTGGGTAGAGCGCAAGCGGCAGGAAGCCGGCGGAGTCATCGGCCGCCTCTTTCGGTTTCATCTGGCGAATGGCCTGATTTCAATAGCGGGAAACCTGGTTTTGATGTGGCTTTTGGTCTCCCGGCTGCATTTGCACTATT
>QHXD01000465.1 GCA_003223895.1 Acidobacteriota bacterium | reverse complement strand
GGAACGACGACGATCACAAGGACGCGAGAGTGGACTACATGATCGGCGGGGGCAACTTATCCGTGACGTACTACGGAGGACATCCTTATCAGGAGCAAGCGTTGTCGCAGCCCTTGAACCCGCAGACCACTTACAGCTTCTTGAAACGTATGAGCTCCAACTATACGCTCGGCCGCGGCCGCTGGACTTCCCAGACTCGCGTGGGAATGAATCAGAGTTTTGTGGAGAGAATCGATAAGATCTGGTTCACGAAGGATCCCAACAAGCCCGAATCGACTCCCGGCGGGCGACTGCTTCCCATCATTCAATATCCGGGGATGACGGGCTTTAATCGCGAGAATCGCTCGACGGGGCCTATACCGAGCTGGTCCTTTGATCAACAGATCGCTCTTTTCCGAGGAACGCACTCCTGGAAGTTCGGCGGCATCTTCGCCCTGCCGAGAGGAGGGCAACCCGACACCACAGCGCTGCCGGTCAGCTACCTGACCTTGCAGGATGTGATGCGCAACGAGCCGTCCTCGACTTTCTATGAGGCCAATAAGCACCCGTTCACGTGGAGCATGAAAAACTTCGGATTGTTCCTGCAGGACGACTGGCGTTTCAGCCAGAAGCTGGTGCTGAACCTGGGAGTCCGCTACGACCGCTACGGCCGCTACACCGTACACGATTGGAAGGGTCCATTTGGAAGGACGCTTCAAAGCTATAACTACACGCCGGAGCAGCTCAAGAATTTCGAAGGAAAGCTGCCCATGGGCCTTTACAACCTGGAGGGACTGCTCGATTCGGTCAACTTCCTATGGGGGCCGCTTCGCGACAAGAGCAAGGGCGCACACGACAGCGATAATTTCAGCCTCGGGCCCAGGTTTGGCTTCGCCTATACCGCCGACAGTCGGGGCGACTTCGTCATACGAGGTGGCTTCGGCGTAAATTTCCAAAGCTACGATCCGACAACATATGACGAATTCATCCAAAGAACAGTGGAGTTGCCCGACCGCCGCACGTTCACACGGGCGGAATCCGCTGCCCTGGGCTTGCGTTGGCCGCTGTATGAAGAAGACGTCACCAAACTGATACAGGCCGAGGGTAACGTCCTGGGCGGGATCGGCAGGCGCTACAATCCACACATGGTTCCGCCCTACGCGATGAATTACACGCTCGGATTTCAGCGCGCCCTCACCCGGTCGCTGGTGCTCGAAACGGCGTACGTCGGTACGCGCGGCGTCAAGTTCAACCTCTACCGGAATTTCAATGATGTCGACCGCGTCACAGGACTTCGTCCGAATCCCAACGACATCACGGGGCCTTACCTCGATAATTCCGGCCAGTCCAACTACAATTCGTGGCAGACATCGCTGCGACAGCACATGACCCGCGGACTGTTGTTCAACCTCCACCACACCTGGGGCAAGGCCCTCTCTTACAATGGCGGCGATGTTGCCCCGGGCCACATCGGCGATTCACGCGGCGATGTTCAGGATTTTGCTTTGGTCAAACTCGAGCGCGCCCTGTCTACCGGTGACATCATGCATTACGTGGCCGCCGACTGGGTCTACGAAGTGCCTGGACTGTTTAGAAACTCGCGGGCGGCCCAGCGCGTGCTTGGAGGCTGGCAGTTTTCCGGCATCTTCAGAGCCAACTCGGGGCCTGCCCTGGGTGTGACTCAGACAGGCGGCCGGCCCGACATTCTGGACATCAAGAACCAGGTGAACAAGGAGTGCTGCGGTTTTGGAAGGCTGCAGTATCTGAATCCAGCGGCTTACCGTCTCGTGCCCGTTAGTTCCGCGTCCAGCCGGACCGTCCGTCGTGGTGAAGCCAATGCGACGCCGGTGCGAGGCCCTGGGAACTGGAATGTGGACTTCTCTCTCGGAAAGAACTTCCCGATAACGGAAGGAAAGACCCTCGAATTGAAGGCGGACCTCCAGAATGCGCTGAATCACACGCAGTACATTAATGTGTCGACCAACCTGAGTGGGATCAACTTTGGCCAGGTTAACGGCACACGCACGGCCCGCGTGGTGCAGCTTCAGTTGCGGTTTGCATTCTGAACGGAAAGGAAGATGATCAGCCGCGGATTACGCGGATGGGCGCGCATATCGTGATGCGGCCGGAATACAGTATGTTGGAGCGCCCATCCGCGTAATTCGCGTAATCCGCGGCTGATATATTACCTGAAGGAAAAATTTGACAGACCCGGGCGCTACGGTTTCACCACCTTCACCGTGTAATAGTTGATGGACTTGGGGACTTCCTTGAACCAGTGCGGCGTTCCGGCCGGGATCACTATGAAGTCGCCCTTCGCCAGGTGATGGGTCTCGCCGCCCTGGACCTCCGTTCCGCGAATCTGGTCGGGCGCGGTTGTTTTTCCACCGACGACGGTGCCGCCTGTTACCAACGTCGCCTCACCGTCGATGACATAGAAAATGTCCGTCTCCTTGTTATGCACTTCAACCATTCCCTTGCCGTCGCGACGATTGCCAGTGACGCGATAGTCCGAGCCACTGGCCAGCGCGCCGCCTTTTGCCAGTACCTCGGCTACCTTGTTGTGATCGACATATGTTACGGGCGATGTCGCGGCGGCAGCGGTGAGCAGAACAGCCATTGCAAGCAATGTTGCGAATACCAGTAAGGACTTCATCGGTTTTTTTCTCCTTTTTTCTGGAACGGGTCCACGTAATGGCTGCACTCTATCACTGTCGGTATCCGCAATAAAGGGAGGTGAACGAAATGGCGACCGCAAGTCTTGAACTGCAACTGACGACGGCCGGTGGCGCGGACCTCAATGACTTCGTCCGTATCGAACTGCGATGTTGATATCGACGCTGCTCAAGGGATCGAGCATGTCTTCGAGGTGTTGGGCGACTCCGTCAAAGGACCAACCGATCCATACGACATTCACGAAATCCTGCTGGCGGGCCAGCGCCTGGATCCCGGCTACTCGTTTGTCTTCCCGCAGGCGGCGACGGTCATTGCGTAAAACTACTTGTGTGAGCCGACGCACTCATCCCAAAACTGCCTGGTCCCGTGGTGCAGGCGGGCGCCGACTTGCGAGATGACCTTGTGAGACAAGAAGGCGGCGCCGCGAGCAGCCTTTTCCGGCGAAACGCCGTGCGTGATGCCGTACAAAAACGCGCCTGCGAACATGTCTCCGGCACCTGTCAAATCCTTGGGTTCGGACGGAAACGATGGAACATGTGCCTCGACGGCGGCGTGCCGAATGTATGCCCCGTATGGGCCGTTCGTCACGACCAGGGATGGGATCTTTCCTTTGAGTTTGTTAAACGCTTCCTCGGCTGTGCCGGCCTGGGCTAGGGCGCAGGCTTCGGCTTCGTTGCAGAAGAGCAAGTCCGTTTGTTGCAGTGCGTCGTGGAAGGCGTCGGCGAAGACCTGGGGAACAAACGCTTCGGAACAAGTGACGGCGACCTTGGTGCCATGTTGTCTGGCGATGCGGATCGCCTCCCGAACTGCAGTTTGACCGGTATCGGGGTTGGCGAACACGTAGCCCTCAATGAACAGCCATTCGGAGTTCTTGATGCGCGCTTCGTCGATGTGCCGGGCCGAGAGATGGCTCGCTACCGCTAAGCAGGTACGCATGGTGCGCTCTGCATCCGGAGTGACAATGGAGACGCAGGTGCCGGTCGATTCATTGACGATGATCGGGTTGTCGATATCGATGCCCAGTTCCTCGAATTCGCCCGCATAGAAGAGGCCGTAGCGGTCATCTCCGACGCAGCCGATGAAGGCCGCCTGGCCTCCAAGCTGCGAAAAGGCAATGATGGAATTGGCGATAGATCCGCCGCTGACCAGTTTCGGCTCGTGTTTCTGAAAGCGATCGAGCAGGGTTTTTTGTTCGGCGAGATCGACGAGCCGCATGGTGCCGCGCTCAAATCCAAGCGAAGCGAACTCGGCTTCGGAGATTTCCAGGAAAATGTCGACAAGGGCGTTGCCCAAACCGCAGAGTTGGAATTCTTTCATCTAGTAATCTTTACTCTTTTTTTCCATAAATTTCCTTAGGAACCCGGCGTTGCGCCGCCCTAAAATGCCGACACGATATTGGAGGCGCTCATGACTGCGTTTTGACCTCATACGTGGACGTATGCTTCTTCGCAGTATGCTGCTTGAGAATTGACCCATCCTCATTGACTTTTCGGATTAAGCCTGAGCTGGGATTTGCAACCAACCATTAATATCTCCCGCGGAGATGAAAGTGGGCTCGTATCACATTCTGATCCTCGACCTCAACCCCATTCCGTGCCCAGCCGAGCACTGCACGCGGCTTCCAACGCTGATTCAGAGTCTTCTACCGGCTGCCAAGGTCCATCTCTATCGCAGTGATGCGCTTCCGCTCGAGCAGTTATCTTGCGTACCCGATCTCATTCTTGTCCGGCCTTCATTCAGGGAATCACTCAATGGAGGTACGCTCAGGAAAGAGTGGAACCGATCCTCGGTTCTGACTCTGTTCTGTGTGGGGTGGGACAATCCAAAAGAAGTTTTTCAATCGCTTCTCAATTGCGCGGATGATTTTCTCTCCTGTCCATTCAGTGAAAGGGACATCTCCCTCCGGATCAAACGTCTTTTGCATCGGAAGACGCCAACAGCGGCTCCTCTCCAGGCCAGGGAGATCAAACAGAAGTTGCACCTCGAGTTACTCGTCGGTGAGAGCGAATGCTTTCAGAGGGTCGTCGAGAAAATTCCTCCGTTAGCCCACTCTGACGCGACGGTCGTGATTTCGGGAGAGACCGGAACAGGAAAGGAACTGTTTGCCCGAGCCACCCACTATCACAGCCCCCGGCAAGGTAAACCGTTTATCCCTGTCAACTGTGGTGCCCTACCGGATCATCTCTTCGAAAATGAACTCTTCGGACATGCCAGGGGAGCTTTTACCGACGCCGCTTCCGCGGAGAAAGGGCTCATTGCCGAAGCGGAAGGCGGCACGCTCTTTCCTTCGGCCCAGGTCAAGCTGCTGCGCTTCCTGCAAAATGGGGAGTACCGGCCCCTGGGATGCTCCAAGAGCATAGTGGCCGATGTCCGGATCATTGCCGCCACCAATTCGGATCTGAGGCAGAGAGTCGCGCTGAAACTATTCCGTGAGGATCTTTATTACCGTCTGAACGCTCTTTCGCTGTCCATTCCGCCTCTTCGTGATCGGATTGCCGATATCGCGCTTCTGAGCTCACACTTCCTTGCACAATATGCGAGGCAATATAGCCGAGAATCTTCCGGTTTTTCTTCGGAGGCCCTCCAGAAAATGATGGTTCATTCCTGGCCGGGTAATGTCCGGGAATTGGAGGGTGTCATCCAGCGGGCCATCATTCTGACATCCACGTCGATTATTCAAGCTGAAGATATCGATCTTCCTTCAGCTTCGAAACCGGAGAGAGGTGGAAGTGACTTCTTTCGTGAAGCAAAGAACCGAGCGATCGAACAATTCGAACGGACCTACCTCATAAGCCTCTTGACCACCCATCAAGGAAACATCACTCGAGCGGCGAAGAGCGCCGGAAAAGAGCGGCGCTCTTTTCAGCGGTTGCTTTTATTAATGATGAACGCGGACTTTAGGTGCGAATGAATTGGCAGGTCAAGCCGCATTCCCCTCCTCAGAGAGGAGGGGTGGCCGTGCCCTCAAGAAAAAGAATCCGTTCCGATATCGCACGGCCGGGGTGGTCGCTCACAAGTTACGTTGCAGAACGCGTTTTGAAGCATGGTATTTGTGAGCGACCACCCCGTCTGCGCCTCTAAGGTGGCTTCGCCGCATTTTCTTAATGGCGCAGCCACTCCTCCTCTCTGAGGAGGGGAATACCTCCGCCAATCATTCATACCTTCTTTAACCCGCGTTCACGAACCTCTGCGGCAGACTCGTCGCATTGTAGCGGTACATTCGCCGCACCTTCTTGTTTCCTGAATTTTGAAACAGTTCTCGTGTGTCCCCCTTACGCGGTGCGGTAAGAGGGCCTCGCCTCGGAAGATCGTAAGAGCACAAACCGGAGTTAAGTTGCGCAGATTCGCCGCACTTTCAGTGGCACTTGATTTGCAAAGTCAGCTCGTTTGAGACCGTATGAGATGACTGGAAAGGGCTCATCCGAAAACGATGAAAAGCTGAACCGCCAAATCCTGCGGTACCTCGTTGAGCACCCTGATGCGAAAGATACGGTGGATGGAGTCATCAAGTGGTGGTTGTCGGAAGATTTGGCGGGTCGGGGAAGGAAGACGGTTCAGGAAGGGCTGGATATGCTGGTTTCAAAAGGATGGCTCACTCGTAGAGATGTTACTTCTTCTGAAAAAATCTACGGAGTGATGAAGGATCGGCTGGGAGAGATTGAGAAGTTTTTGCGAGGGAAGTAAGGAACGGATCTGGATGGAAGGTTACAGGAATAGCCTGGAGCATCTAATCGAAGAACTCGGACGAATCGAGATTAAAGTTCGTCTCCAGATTTCGAAGTTCAGAATGACAGGCAGGGAGGCTCCGGACCAATTCACCGGCCTCTGCATCAAAGAGGAGGAGATCGATTCTATCCTCGCCCAGGAAGATCCGTTTGAAACCGAGAGGCAGATAGAATCTCCACAGGTCAGGCACCTCCAGGACGGACTCGCGTCCCTCGAAGCCGTTATCTCCGACAGGAAGGCCAGGAGTATGCAAGCAGGAGCATCGTTGCGCCTGGAGCGGCTGAAGCAACTATTCCAACTCTCCCCTTTTGACGTCGATGTCCTCTTAATCTGCCTGGCTCCGGAAGTCGATCTCAAATACGAAAAGCTCTACGCCTACCTTCAGGACAATCTCACAAAGAAGCGGCCGAGCCTGGATCTGGTTGTGGGACTACTCTGCTCCAGCTTCGAGCAGAAGCTTATGAGCCGCCAGCGTTTCGTTTCCAGCGCTCCTCTGATCCGTTCTCATCTCGTCACGCTGTTCGCGGATGTCACAGAGCGGAATCCCCCGTTTTTCGCCTATCACGTGAACGTTGACGAGCGCATCGCCGATTACCTGTTTGGTTCGGATC
>QHXD01000464.1:3577-7599 GCA_003223895.1 Acidobacteriota bacterium | reverse complement strand
CCCAATGATGCGTTTCATTTTTATTCCCCATGGTCTCCGAATGGTTAATACCAACTTGACGGTCGTATCTAAAGACTCCGCCGTCTTTTTGTCGAAAATCAGCGGCATACTTGCTCGCTTCACGCTGGAGCGGTTGCCAACGATAAAGACATTAAAGAAAAACCCGAAATTTGGAGACAATTGAGTCCAAATCGATCGGCTTGTCAATCAAATTGTCTGCGAGTACTATCTGCATACTGCCGAAACATCGAGACAAGTTTTTCGCAATGGCATTGCTGAAGTGGTATCTATCAAGGAGGCACGGTGAAATCGAAGCTGATAACCAGTCTGCTCATCAGCCTGGTCCTCGTATTAACGTTGAACATCACCGCACGCCCTCGGCAGAAACAAAATAACGACGCTACCCGCAACCGGAAATCCCTCGTCGCTCTCGCCGGCATCATCCCGATTCCAGGCAATCCCCTGGTGAGCTCGGATATTGCGTGGGTGGATCCGGGAACCAGGCGCTTCTACTTATCCGACAGATCGAACTTCGGCATAGACATTATCGACGCCGAGAAAGACGTCTTCGTGGGCCGCGTTGCCGGCTTTGTCGGACCGAACAGCATGACGCCTCCGCCTCCGAACGGGCAGGGACCCTAATGGATCCCAGGACCATTAAGGTGACCAATACATACAAGCCACCCAACTGTCGTGCCAGCGGACAAACACTTGGCCCACTCCATCACTTGCTCGTGTCGTGTGGCGGACCTGTCATCTTGAATGTGCTTAACGGTGAGATTATCGCCACCATCGCGCAAATCGGCGGTGGCGATGAGGACTGGTACAATCCGGGAGACGGCCGGTTCTATTTCACCGCGGCCGACAAAAGTACACCTCCGGTCAACTCGCTCGGCGTGATCGACGCCAAAACCGGCGCCTGGCTCGAAAATGTGCCTGATCCAGGAGGCCGGCAAGCGGTCGCCTTCGCGGAGAACAACCACATATTCACTCCCGTTCAAGTCAACGCGTCTGTAATCAGCGACCCATCAAAAGACAACACCACTTGTTCTCAATTTGGCGTACGGGGCCGTGGTTGTATCGCTGTTTTCATGCACGCGGATCACTCATTAAAACGCGATTAACTCCACATTAATTTAAATTTATGCGACCCGAGGGATTGCTCATCCATGGGTCGTATGATAAATCCGCTGCCAGTTCTGCGACCATCGAGACCCGTTTCACAAGTCCGTAGCGACCGGATCTTTTGAATTTTTCAGAGAGCACTAAAAAGCAAGGAGTACCGTCATGATTCCTAAAGCCGCCAGGTTTGTGGTTTCCGCGGGGATTCTCGCGCTTAGTTTTGTGATTTCGCTCCCGCTGCGCGCACAGGTGTCCGGCGCGTCATTGTCCGGAACTATTGCCGACGCTCAGGGAGCAGCCGTCCCCATCGCGATGGTTTCGGTGAAGAACGTGGCCACTGGTGTATCTTTCGACGTCACGACCAACGGTGTCGGCTTTTACACCGTGCCGAATCTCACACCAGGTGATTATGAAGTATCGGTAACAGCTCCGGGCTTCAGCACCGTTGTTACGAAAGTGACGCTCACAGTTGGCGCGAAGCAAGAGGTGAACCTGACATTGGCCGTCGGGCAGCTTCAAGAGGCCATCGAGGTCATCGGCGCGGCTCCGCTCGTTGAGACGTCAAATTCGACGATCTCCGGTCACGTCGCCGGCACAGAAATTCGAGAACTGCCGTTGAACGGCCGCGACTGGGCGTCACTGGCCACTCTGCAACCCGGCGTCATCGAGGCGCGAACACATCTCGACGTCACGCACGTCGGGGGAGGCGGTGGGCGTGGGTTTGGAAACCAATTGAGCGTCGGCGGAGGCCGGCCCACACAAAACAGCTATCGCCTCGACGGCGCGATCGTGAACGACTATTCCAATGCCGGCCCGGGCAGCGTGCTGGGCGCCAATCTCGGCGTGGACGCCATTCAGGAGTTCACCGTGCTGACGAGCAACTACTCGGCCGAGTACGGCTTCACGTCCGGGGGGGTGATCAACGCGGTCACGAAATCCGGCACCAACGCGTTCCACGGAACCGCCTTTGATTTCCTGCGCAACGATGTCCTGGATGCAACAAACTTTTTTAACAACGCGAATAATCTTCCCAAAAACCGGCTGCGACAAAATCAGTTTGGAGCTTCAGGAGGGTGGCGGCTTTTGAAGGATAAGACTTTTCTCTTTGGAGACTATGAGGGTGTGCGAAGAACCAGAGGCATACCTGTCACCAATGGCGTCACAATTTCCGATGCTGTTCGCAGCGGGACCGTTGTCAACCTTGCTACAGGCGCATCCACGAAGGTGCCGGCGATAGATCCCAACATCCAGAAGTTTTTGGATCTTTACCCTCATCCCGCGGCCGGTTCAACAGGCTGTGTTATGTTGCCATCCACGCAATTCAGCGCTCCCGGTGTAGCTGGCGGTTGTAACCCCAATATCGGACGCGTCCCCTTTCAAGGCACGCAGAAAGCCACCGAGAACTTCTACACTCTCCGGGGAGATGAGAGGCTTTCCGATAAAGACAGCGTCTTCGCAACGTACCTGCGCGACAATTCGATCTTCAGCAGCCCCCTCGCCTTCAACAATGAATTGCAGTCGTTTACTTCTTATCGGCAATCTGCAATCGCCGAAGAGACCCACGTTTTCAGTCCAGCCTGGGTGAATTCGGTGCGAGTCGCCCTCAGTCGTACCAGTAATCTCGGCGGCAACAGCCCCACTGTCATAAATCCGTTGGCAGGCGACTCGTCGCTCGGTATGAATACGCCGGGCATCACCGAAGGATTTTTCTCGCCGGGAATCACGTTAACAGGCACAGGAGTGACAAACCTTCCCGGAGGAAGGAATGGTGGCGCATCCGTGCAGGATTTCTGGGGCCAAAACTTCCAGGTTTACGACGATGCTTTTTTCACGCACGGAACGCACGCGTTGAAGCTAGGCTTTTCTCTCCTTGCATACCAGTTGGACGGGTACACACCACTGGCGGGATTTAACGGTACCGGAACATTCACATTCCAGGGACTCGAACCTGTAGCGGGCGGCAGCACTACCGTGGCGACGGCGGCCGAAGGACCTTGTTACTCGGGCAGTGGAGACAGGACCAGTGGGAACAGTTACGACAACAGTTGCGGTACGCTCATCAATCTTCTAACCGATCAGCCGCGCGCCGCGGCTCGGCCCTTCGATTCTGCGGCGGTAAGCAAGCAGTATCTTCGCGACAAGATTTACAGCGGATACGTTCAAGACGATTGGCGTTTCCGTCCCAACCTGACCTTGAACCTGGGACTACGCTACGAAATGGCGACCGTCCCGACGGAGATCAACGGCAGGATCGCGATCATGCCGACGCCATCAACGCCCCTGCCGTGTGGACCGGTGACGCCGGGCGCGTGCCCCCAACCGAGCTTTGCGGCCTCTGTTCCGGGCGATCCGACCTCCGTCTTACGGTCTTCTTTTTGGACGCACAATCCCACAACCAGGAACTTCGAGCCGCGCATTGGTTTCGCCTGGGATCCGTTCCGCAGCGGTAAGACCGCCGTCCGAGGCAGCTTTGGTATTTTCGATGCCCTGCCGCTTCCTTACGAGTTAATACTCAATAACACCTCGTCTGCCCCGTGGCGTAGCACGTTGGCCGCAATGGGCTCCGCTGTCCTGGCCTCTCCGCCCTCCATGGCTGCAGGTACGTCGACAACGGCCCAGGGCGAATGGCCCTATGTAGTCCCATCGCTCACCAACATTCGCCTAACGAATCCGATAAACAGGGCCTGGAGGTACGTCGACAACAACATCAAGCGCAATTACGTTTATCAATACAACCTCAACATCCAGCGTCAAATCACGTCGAACACAACGCTGCTGTTTGGCTACACAGGCTCGCGCGGGATCCATAATCCGTTTCAGACTGATTCCGTCAATACAGTCCTTCCGACGAAAACCGCTGGAGGTGATTACTACTGGCCCACTCCCTGGAGCGGGTCCCT
>QHXD01000464.1:0-3546 GCA_003223895.1 Acidobacteriota bacterium | reverse complement strand
CGATGGCGATCATGTACAACACCATGTGGATGTCCAGATCCTGGTACAACGCTTTCCAGGTGAGACTCAATAAACAGATGAGCCACGGTTTTCAGTTGCAGGGTTCTTTCACCTACAGCAAGAGCATTGATGATGCGTCGGGTAGTACCGCAGGAGACACCTTTCAGCTCGATGCGGTAAGCGAGCCGTGGTACGACCTGAGGTTGGACAAGGGACTGTCGGCCTTCGACGTGAGACGGAACCTTGTCGTCAATTCACTGTGGAATGCGCCATCACCGAAATCCCTGGGCCGGTTTGCGGAGCGGGCGCTCGGCGGATGGCAGTTGGGCCTCATCACCGCATTCGCCGATGGCGTGCCGGCTACTCCGCAGATTGCTTCGGACATTCTGGGTGAAGTCATCCCGACGGTCAATTCGGGAAATCTTGTGCCGGGTTGCTCAGGGCGAGACCTCATCAACTCCAATTACCGTCACAGCCTTTTCTACGTCAACCCGAACTGCATTTCGCTTGTGCCGAAGACCACGGATAACGCCCCATTTTGCGACAGCGCGGGTAGAGGTTTCAGCGCGGCTCTTGCGGCGAACTCATGCGCAAACATTCGCGGCAACATCGGGCGCAATACGATTATTGGACCCGGGTTGTTTAATGTCGACTTCTCGTTGTTCAAGAACAATCGCATTCCAAGAGTCTCCGAGACTTTCAACCTGCAGTTCCGCGCGGAGTTTTTCAATGTCTTGAATCACGCTAACTTTGCGCCGACCAGTAACCTCAGTCCGTTCAACGCGAATGGAACGGCGAATACTCTGTTCGGGCAGCTCACTTCGACGCAAGTGGATAACCGTGTCATTCAACTTGCGCTGAAACTCGTTTGGTGAGCGGATCTGAAAACACAAAGACACAAAGGGCACAAAGGCACAAAGAAAGGCCGCAAAAACAGATTCTTGATGCGGCCTTTCTTTGTGCCTTTGTGCCCTTTGTGTCTTTGTGTTTTCAGATCCGGCGTCTATCTATCCGGGAGTCTTCACTCCCTTTTTGAGCATCTCCACGGCTTTCTCTAACCGGCGGGATCGGGTTTCTTCTTTTTTGGCTTCGGTAATCCAGCGGCAGTACTCTTTGCGGTGGGTGTAACTGAGTTTTTCGAAAGACGAGAGCAACCCTTCTTTCTTCATCAGCTTTTCGAACTCGGGGGGCACATCGAGAGTTCTTTCCTCTGCGTCTTTCCAAAGCACGACTTCAACGGTATCGCCGGGCTTCTTGCCGATTTGACCGCGTATGGCTTTGAGCACCCCAAGCATGTGGAGCGGATTACCGTATTTGATGAGTGAACCCGTGTAAGGCACACCATTGAAGGTAGCCTTTACAGGCACCTTACCTTTGGTGCCGAATTCCTTTTCTACATCGTAAGGAAAAAGGATATAGGCCCCTCCGTCCGCCCCTTCAATCTTCGCTTTGAATTTGTATGTCTTCACATCACAGGGATGTCGTTGCAGACGGAACGCAGACGCGGTCGAAGGCGTTCGTCAGATCCCTGGCGATGGCCACGGGATCGCGTCCCTCGATCTGATGACGTTCCAGCATGTAAACGATCTGGCCGTTTTGAAGGATCCCTATCGAGGGTGAAGACGGAAAGTAACCTTTGAAATAGCTACGGGCGCGCTCGGTTGCAGCGATGTCCGCCCCTGCAAACACGGTCACCACTTTGTCGGGTATGGTGGCATGTTTCAAAGCCATTCCTATGGCCGGACGTGCGAGTCCAGCCGCGCATCCGCACACGGAGTTCACGACGACCATGACTGTTCCCTTCGTGTTACGGACGATCTTGTCTAATTCTTCGGGTGTGCGAGTTTCCTCAACGCCGAAACGTGTGAGGTCTTCGCGCATCGGTTTGATCAGTTCTTCTGGGTATGGCATGACTAGAGTCTAACACACCGAATAACCGTTAACTCGTTGACACCCTCAATAGCCGTCTGTAATATCGGTCCATTTTTCAGAGAGTTATCGACAAGCTCCAGGAGATTCTTCATGTTTGCATTCGTTTTAGCGATCGTGCTTGCCGCAGCCGGCGTTTCACAGCCGCGAGGACAACAGGCTCCACCTATCGGCATACCGCATGTTGAGCTGGGTGGCGGCCCATTCACGTTCGATACCGCTGAGCAACACAAGATCCGCGTCGTGGTAGTCACCAAAGGCTTATCGCACCCCTGGAGTCTCGCCTTTTTACCTGACGGCGCAATGCTGGTAACCGAGCGTGCCGGACGGCTCCGAATGATTCGTGATGGTGTTCTCGATCCTCGGCCGCTCGCCGGCATTCCCGGGGTGTACGCCTTTCGGAACGCCGGTCTTTTTGACATTGCGCTACATCCGAAGTTTGCCGAAAACAAGCTGGTTTATTTCACCTACAGCAAACCCGGCGAAAACGGCCAGCAGGCAACGACTCTGGCGCGCGGCCGTCTCGACGGCAGTGCGCTTACCGATGTCCGCGACCTCTTCGTTGGCGAGTGGACAACTGTTCTTGGCGGATCCCGCATCGCTTTCGGCCGCGACGGCATGATCTACATGACCACGGGCGCTGCAACGGGGAACGCCGCGCAGGATCCGAACAGCGACTACGGAAAAGTGTTGCGGCTGCGCGAGGACGGAAGTGTGCCGGGCGACAATCCGTTTGTCGGTCGCACAGGATACAAGCCGGAAATCTACTCGCTCGGGCACCGCGATCAACTGGGGCTAACCATCCACCCTGAAACCGGCGCCGTGTATTCCAACGAGAACGGTCCAAACGGCGGCGACGAGATCAACCTGATTTTGCCCGGCAGGAATTACGGTTGGCCGCTCGTGAGTTACGGACGCACCTATGAGGGCCCGCGAGTATCAGAAGCGCCCTGGCGCGAGGGCATCGAACAACCGCTCGTGATCTGGATCCCATCCATTGCCCTCTCCGGGATGACGTTTTACACAGGGGACCGTTTTCCTGCGTGGAAAGGAAACGTCTTCGTGGGCGGCATGCGGCAGGGCGAAATACCTCCAACAGGCCGCCTGGAGCGCGTTGTGTTCAACAGCAAAATGGAAGAACTGCGGCGTGAATCTCTGCTCCTCGACTTGAAACAGAGAATTCGCGATGTTCGCCAGGGCCCCGATGGTTTCCTGTACGTTTTGACGGAAGAAGAGAATGCTGCTCTTCTGAGGATCGAACCGGACCCCAAATGAACGCGGGCTAAAGCCCGCGACTACATTGGGGATCACCCTTCGGCCCTGAATGTAGTCGCGGGCTTCAGCCCGCGTTCGTTGGCACAACTCCCTATCGGTTGTTCGTAAGCGCCCGGTACGTTCCCGCCACGTTGCCAGGGCGCTGCTGATCGTAGAACTCCCAGGTCTTGTACTCTTCCATCAGGATGTTTGCCTGCGCCTGCTCTACCGTTTGTCCGGATGCAATCGCCTTGCGAACGGCTTCGCGGAGTTCTTCACGATAACGGATATTCGACGTGACATCAGCCTTCTTACCCAGCGCGCCGTGACTGCAGATGAAGTACTCAAAATCCATGCCTTCGA
>QHXD01000463.1:1871-5912 GCA_003223895.1 Acidobacteriota bacterium | reverse complement strand
CATCAGACTTCAGGACATCTCGAGAAGTTGCGTTATTTTCCCCGGCAAGTTTGCCCAACCCTTCTTACTCGCAGAAGCATAAGTTGTTCTTGTTTCGGTTCTTTCCGCAGCCGGTTGGACGACCTCCATAAATGGATTTCACTTGTGGTGTCAGACCGTACGTTGTGATATGCGCGCCGATTCCCACTTCCTCACTACGCCTACTGCTTGAAAATTCAGGAGGAATATACGACATTGAACGGGCATCCGCACCCTGTTCTGACGAACTCGCTCGCGGCGCGGGCCTTCCTGAAAGATATGAAGGGTACGGCGGGACAGGCCGCAATCAGGAAAGCAGGGCTTGAACCCATTCGCTAGGACGCGGAATAGGAATGATGATAAAGATGAAGCAACTTGGCGCATCCTTGCTGCTGTCCGCGACGATCCTTATGGCGCAGAACGCTACTCAGGTCCCTTCTTTCAAAGTTGATCCCGTGTGGCCGAAGCCACTGCCCAATCACTGGCTGGTTGGCGCGGTTGCAGGTGTGGCGGTCGATTCGAAAGATCACGTTTGGATCATTCATCGTCCATCGACGCTTCAACCGAATGAAATACGCGCGTCATACCGCGGAGCGCCGCCCGTTCTTGAATTTGACCCGCAGGGAAACCTTGTCTCCTCATGGGGCGGTCCGGGAAAGGGATATGAATGGCCGGAGCTGGAGCATGGCGTCTATGTTGATTCGAAGAACAATGTGTGGGTTGCCGGAGCGGGGGCGAAAGACAACCAGATTCTGAAATTCACTCGCGACGGGAAATTCCTCATGCAGATCGGCCACAGCGGAAAAAACCGCGGAAGCAATGACACGGAGAATCTCGGCGGTCCGGCTTCCCTGGAAATCGATGAGAAGGCGCATGAGCTCTATGTTGCCGACGGATACGTGAATCATCGAGTCATCGTGTTCGACGCTGAGACCGGGGCTTACAAGCGTCATTGGGGCGCATATGGACGCAAGCCCGATGATTCGTATTTCCAAAACGCGGGCGAGCGCCTTCCAGGTCCATTCAATGGTGCGGTGCAGCATGAGGACCGGCCGAGCCAGTATGATCCGGATGGCCCGCCGCCCCCGCAGTTCCGCGTCGTGCATGCCGTGCGAATTTCGAACGATGGGCTCGTTTATGTTTGCGATCGGACGAATGATCGCCTTCAGGTTTTCAAGAAGGATGGAACGTTCGTCAGAGAAGCGTTCATTGCGAAGGAGACCCTTGGAAGTGGATCCGTGTGGGATATCGCGTTCTCGCCCGATGGCGCGCAGAATTTTCTCATTGTTCCGGATGGAACGAATCAAGTCATCCGAATTCTTCGCCGTGCGTCATTGGAGGTGGTCGGTGAATTCGGAGGTGGCGGACACTGGGCCGGTCAATTCTATGGCGCCCACAATATCGCGTCCGATTCCAAGGGTAATGTCTACATCACCGAAACCTATGAAGGGAAGCGTTTCCAGAAGTTCGTGTTCCGGGGTTCGCGATGAGGCCCTTCGGCGACCGCTTCCCACGCGCAGCTGCGAGAAGCGCGGTCACCGGCCGAGGGCGGCGCGGATGCGCGCCAGGTGGTGCCAGCTGTGCCGTAGTGCGTGGTCCTCAATGACGAACTGCGCGGTGACAGGCGCGCCGAAGCTCAGCGAGAAGGACGCTGCGCGGTCCAACTCGTCATCCGTGAACGCGCGTACTGCGGCGGCCGCCTCACGACTGTTTCGGCGCAAGAGTTCGAGCGTCGCGGCCTTCGTTATCCCCGCCTGGTCGTGAGCATGCCTGGCATTCAACTCGGCGACAATTTCCCACGTGACGTGTGTAACGGCCTTGCCGCTGGCGATTGTTCGCGCGAGATCAATCTCAATAGGGTAGACGCTGGCAACATGTCGGTAATGCAAGCGAATGAAACTGAAAAATGCCCTGTATTGCCATCCTTCCATTAAGAGGGGACAATAGTCCGCGCGCTGTAAGTTCCTAAGCCTGCCGTCAAACTTCGGTAACGTTCGGTGACCACAGTGGGGAACAAGAAACGAATAATCTTCGATCCCTTTTGCCTGGACCAGGCCAACGGGCGGCTGTTGAGGGGCTCACAACCAATAATGCTCCGACCCAAAGCCTTCGCCGTGCTCGACTATCTCCTCGGGCATCCGGGCCGGCTCGTCACAAAAGAGGAACTTCTCAATGCCGTTTGGCCAGGGACCTTTGTCGGTGAAGCCGTCCTCAAGGTTGCCATTCGTCAGGTCCGCGAGGCTCTCGGCGATGATCCACAGTCACCGCGCTTCATTGAAACCGCACATCGTCGAGGCTATCGCTTCATTGGTCCCGTCACAGAGAGCGAGCAGACACCGGCACAAGAACAGGAGATCAGGAACAATCACGCTGCTTCGGGGCCACAGCTGCGTGCTGATGATTCTTCTCAAAGAGTTGTCGGCCGAGACGAAGCAATGTCGCGGATGCGAAACTGGCTCGAGAAGATGCTTGGAGGAGAACGTCAGATCGTATTTGTCACGGGAGAAGCAGGCATCGGCAAGACCGCTCTGGTCGACACGTTCGCGCGGAGCATCGCAGCCGATCGGAGCATGCGGATATGTCGAGGGCAATGTCTGGAACAGTATGGGACGAGTGAGGCTTACCTGCCGGTTCTCGAAGCTGTCGGGCGGTTGTGTCGAGAGGAGCGACAGCTTGTAGATGTGCTGCGCGCCCACGCGCCGATGTGGCTGCTGCAGATGCCTTCTCTGGTAAGCGCTTCGGATCGCGAGTTGCTGAGCCGAGAGGTGTTCGGAGCGACACGCGAGCGAATGCTGCGCGAGATGGGCGAGGCCCTGGAGGCGCTGACGGCAGACAAGCCACTGGTGCTTATATTGGAAGATCTTCACTGGAGCGATTACTCGACACTGGACCTGATCTCATACCTTGCAAGGCAGCGTCAGGCCGCGCCGCTTATGTTGATTGGGACCTATCGGACAGCGGAGTTGATTTTAAGCGGGCATCCGCTCAAGGCAGTCAAGCGGGAGTTGCTGGCCAAGCAGCAATGCGAGGAGTTACCGCTGGAATACCTCAGCGAAGAAGCAGTTACCCAATATTTGTCCGTTCGATTTCCTGCCAATCGATTTCCAGTACAGCTTGCGGGCTTGATCCACGAACGAACAGAGGGAAATCCGCTGTTTATGGTCAACGCGGTCGATTACCTGGTGGCGGAGGGGTTGATTGCCGAGCACGACGAAGAATGTTGGAAGTTAGTTGTAGAGATCGAGAACGTGCAAGTGGGGGTGCCCGATAGCATCAAGCAGATGATCGAGAGGCAGATCGATCATCTCGATACAAATGAGCAGCGAACACTCGAGGCGGCAAGCGTGGCGGGAGCCGAGTTTTCAACGCTCTCGGTGGCGGCCGGATTGGGAGAGGATCGAGCATCCGTAGAAGAGCGGTGCGATGTTCTGGCGCGCCAGCGTCAGTTTATTCAGGATTGCGGCGTTCAAGCGCTGCCAAACGGAGAAGCGGTGACGCGGTACGGCTTCATACATGCTTTGTATCAGAACGTGCTGTATGAACGCGTTTCGCCGTCCAGGCGCGTCCAACTCCACCGGCGAATTGGCGAGCAGGGTGAAATGCTTTATGGCGAGCGCGCCAGAGAAATTGCGGCGGAGCTTGCGATGCACTTTGAGCGAGGGTCGAACTATAAGCAAGCCGTCAAGTACCTTCAGCAGGCTGCTGACAACGACATCCGCCGGTTTGCGTATCAGGACGCGGTCGGTCTTTCACGCCGGGGGCTGGAGTTGCTCTGGAGGTTACCGGAGACGCCAGAGCGCGCCGAGCAGGAACTTTGTCTGCAGCTCACTCTAGGCGTCCCATTGATTGCGACCGAGGGCTATGCGGCCCCGGACGTCGGCATGGTGTACCTGAAAGCACGAGAACTGTGTCAGCAGTTAGGCGAAACTCCGGATGTGTCTGAAGTTCTCTGGGGGCTCCGGACATTTTATACCGTGAGGGCAGAGTTAGGGACCGCCCGCGAGATCGCCGAGGAATTTCTGC
>QHXD01000463.1:0-1854 GCA_003223895.1 Acidobacteriota bacterium | reverse complement strand
ATGCGAGGTCACTGGGCCCTCGAGATCACCTTCATGCATCTGGGAGAGTTTGCTCTGACCATGGAACACTTTGAGAAGGCCCTCTCGCTCTACGATCCTGCGCAGCATCTCGATGATGCTTTCCTCTATGCGCAGAACCCTGGAGTTGCGATGCGGTGCTTTGCCGCCTGGGCGCTTTGGTTTCTCGGTCAACCCGATCAGGCTTTGGACCGGATCCAGGAAGCGCTGACCCAGGCCCGCGAGTTATCGGAACCTCATGGTCTGGCGCAACTCCTCTTCTTTGGGGCGATTCTTCATCAGCTTCGCCGGGAAGAGCGGAGGGCACAAGAGCACGCCGAGGCCGCCATCGCCGTTTCCCGCGAACATGGGCTGGCGCTGTATCAGGCGATGGCAACGATTACGCGGGGTTGGGCGCTCAGCGAGCAGGGGCTGGAGGAAGAGGGGATTGAACAAATGCGCCAGGGGCTCGCTGCGTATCAAGCAACCGGAGCTGAAGTAATACGTCCGCACTTCCTGGCTCTGCTGGCCGAAGCGTTAGGAAAGGCGCGCCACGCAGACGAGGGACTCCGTGTATCGGAGGAGGCGCTGGCGATGGCCCATCGCAACGGCGAGCGATACTACGAGGCTGAGCTGTATCGTCTCAAAGGGGAACTGTTACTCATGCAATCCACAGGTCGGTCCGTTTCTCGGGCGGCCACAGGTGGAAAAGCGGTGGTTAAGGCCGAGCCGGCCGCGGTCAGCAATGCCGAAGGCTGTTTTAATCAGTCCATCAAGATTGCCCAACGGCAGAACGCGAAGTCCCTGGAGCTGCGCGCTGTGATGAGCGTGGCCCGCCTCTATCAGAATCAGGGCAGACAGGAAGAAGCTCGAAGTCTGCTCGCACAAACCTACAACAGGTTCACCGAGGGAGTGGATACGATGGACTTGCGTGAAGCGAAAGCGCTGCTCGATGCGTTATCGTAAATCCAGCGCTGACGGCGTAAGTTAGGAGGGGTGCCGTTCGCGCGTTTTTTAGCGAACGGCGGGTTGGTTCCTCAGGCAACCACCCCGTCTGCGCCCGGCTTCGGTGGCTTCGCAGCATTTTCTTGATGGCGCAGCCACCCCTCCTAACTTAGGAGGGGAGCTTCTGAGTCCTGCAACATCGCCTACGGTGCCGAATCCGCATGTGCCCATGCTTTTCGGAAGTCTGCGCGAACGGATTCCGCTTCAGGTGTCTTTCCTTCTCCGGCCAATGCTTCTGCGAGTCCCGACAACGCGCGGCCGTTTCCGGGCTCGTGGTCCAACAGTTTCCGGTAGCGAATCTCCGCGGTTGTGAAATCGCGATTGCGCAGTGCGCGTCTGCCCGCGGATTCCAGAAACGGCCGGGGATAAATCGGCGGATCGGTATACAACATGTCCGCCTCCAACGCGAGCACCCTCTCGAACCCCGCAGGATCGGCGGACACGGTGGCGTCGGCTTCCGCGCGCGCTGTCCAGCATTGCATCCATATTGGGCAAGGCTTCGACAGCGTCCGCCCGGTTTCCCTTCGCCGCACTGGCAAGCGAGCGTGCCCAGTGGTACCAGGAGGCCTCGCGCGGTTTGTTATAGAACGGGAGTGTGGCGCCATCGAGAATCTCGTCCCACTTTTCGAATCGCACCAGCGTACGCATGAGCGAAAACCAGCCGGTGCGGTAAAAGCTCGATCCTTCCAGCGCATTGCGCTCGCGTTCATTCTCCGGCACGGCGAGGAGCTTGCGGCTTTCATCGATCGCGTCACGGTACCGGCCGAGCGCGCCAAGCACATAAATAAGAAACTGCTGGTTGTGCAGGTAGTGATCAGGTGGATAAAGCGGATCGGCGTCCATGTAACTGCG
>QHXD01000462.1 GCA_003223895.1 Acidobacteriota bacterium | reverse complement strand
ATGGAGCGGACGTTCGCCACGAGTTGATCTTTGAGAGGTGTCACGGTCTCCGTTGAGCTCCGTTTGGCATCCAGCATTCCAGGATGAGCGAGGCTGTATTGCTGATTGAGTACAGCCAGCTCGGCCGTTGCCTGTTCGATGTCCACCTCCGGCTTCAACCGGCCATATATAGTCAGGATCGGGCTTAACAGGCGGGACTGGGTCGGCATACCGATTACTTCCAACGGTTGCGTCTGCCAAACATCGATTGCGGGGAACGGAAATTTGAATGCCGGCGGCAGCACGCCGATGATGGTGTGCGGCGTACCTGCCAATGGCGCCGTCTTGCCGACGATCAACGGATCGCTGCCGAACCGGCGCTGCCACAACTCCGCGCTGATCATCGCCACGGGAGGACCGCCAGGTGCATCTTCCTCCGGTTGAAAGCTGCGGCCCAGCATCGGCTCGACACCCAGAATCCGCAAGAAATTACCCGATACTCGAGCCGCCCTCAGTACTTCCGGGCCGGATGCTCCTAAGAGCGTGGGATTCCCAACCCCGATCATGAACACGCCCAGCTCGCTATAGGAACGGGCGGCCGCCTTTATCTCCTCATAGCGCCCGATCGTTGAGCCACCCGATATCTGTACCAGCCGGTCGGGATCCTGGTATTCGAGCGGCTTCAGCAGCACCGAGTGGATGATCGTAAACATGGCTGTGCTGCCGCCAATGCCGAGACTCAGGGTAAGTACTGCAGTCAGAGCAAAGGCGGGATTCTTTCGCATCGTTCTCAGCGCATATCGCATGTCCTGCCAGGCAGTCTTGAGAAATCCGATGCTGTTCATGTTGCGGATAATATACCCCGCCGGTGTGTAGTTCGGGCACGGGGAAGTAACGGGGGCTCAAGCCCGCATTTTGGGAACCATGTTCGTCCCCCATTTGGGAACCATGTTCGTCCCCCATTTGGGAACCATGTTCGTCCCCCATTTGGGAACCATGGTCGTCCCCAATGTAGTCGCGGGCTTTAGCCCGCGTTTTCCCCTCGCAAATTACTCACTCATGGAAATTGCTTACCATGACCATCTGGAACTAGAATGACCCAGCATCGATCGTCACATCCGGAGGGACTTCCCATGCTTCGCAAACTGAAGTGGCTTACGGCCGCACTGGCCGTCACGGCTTTTGCAGCGGCGAATCCGATTCCCGGCCAATCTCAGGCCGCGGGGCCTGCGCGGTGGCAGAACGACCTCACGCCGATCACGCCGGCCGACTGGAACTACGATCTGGCGGCACATCTCCTGGAGCGCGCGGGCTTCAGCGGCACGCCTGAGGAGATCAGCGCACTGGCAAAATTGACTCCCGCAGATGCGGTCCGGCGGCTGGTCCATTTCCAGAACATCGACAACAGCCAGTTGCTGCCCTTCGACGAGTCGGGTGTCCATGATCCCGGCCTGGAACCCTTTCCTCCAAGCCGGCCGGCCGTTACCGATCTGGCCAAGGCAAAGGGCGAGGCCCTTGGTATCAAGGTCAAGCCCAGCGGCAACCGGCGTCTTCAGCCTGTCGTGAACGAGTTCTTCTACTGGCTTCGCGCCAGCGTGCTCGAGACCAACCGGGTCGGCTACTGGTGGGCCAACCGCATGGTCCGGACAAACCGTCCGCTCGAGGAGAAGATGGCACTCTTCTGGCACGGTCATTTCGCTGTTAACGAAGCCAAGGTCCGGGATTACCGGAAGCTGCTGAAAGAACTTCAGATTTTCCAGGCGCAGGGCACGGGCAACTTCCGGGACTTGATGATCGCCGTGGCTAAGGATCCGGCGATGCTGACCTTCCTGGACGCCGGCGTTAACGTCAAGGGAGCTCCCAACGAAAACTTCGCGAGAGAGATCATGGAGCTCTTCACCATGGGAGTCGGCAACTACACGGAGAAGGACATTCGTGAAGCTGCTCGCGCATTCACAGGATGGAATTATGTCGATCTCGACTTCGTCGTTAACGCAGCACAACACGACGGCGGTCCGAAGACTTTCCTGGGCCGCACGGGCAATTTCGATGGAGTCGACGTCATCAAGACCATCATGGACCAGCCCGTAACGGCGAAGTTCATCGCTGGAAAAATCTACCGCTTCCTTGTGCGCGAAGACCTCTCCCCGGAATTGCAGGAAAAGCTGGGGGCCGTCCTGCGCAATTCGAATTACGAGATTGTGCCGCTGCTGGACACGATCTTTCTTTCGAAGGACTTTTACAGCCCGGCATCCGTGGGAACACAGATCAAGGGCCCGGTCCTACTGGCGATTTCGACTTATCGGAGGTTCGGTCTCACAGAAGTGCCCGGCGTGCCGGACTTCAATTCAGCCACCAACGCGCTGGGGCAGCTGCTGTTCCGGCCCCCGACCGTCGCGGGCTGGGCGCAGGGCCGGAGCTGGGTCACGCCGGGGCTGCTGCTGGAGCGGGGCAACTTCGCACGCGATATCCTGTTTCCCGATGTCAACTTCATTCCGCCGGATCGCTACAACGGTAGCGAGGAGATCCGAAGCGTTGCGGATCGTATCCGCCGGGGTCTTGACATGACGTCCGCGACGACGCCTTCGCGCGCGGGTGAGGGCGCCATCATCGCGGAATCGAACGTGGCGGCCGACCGCGACGAAGACTTCAACACACGCTATGGCTCGTTCCGCGGATGGCAGATGGCGATAGAAAAGGTCAAGCCGATCCCACGTCACGCTGCGCGGATCGACCTCAGCAAGATGGTGCTGGACGCCAAACTCAAGAGCACGACCGAGGTGGTCGACTATTTCATTCACCGGTTCATGCGCGTGGTACCAAGCGATGACGCGCACCGGATGCTCGTTCGTTTCCTGGACGAAGATTTGGGTACGCCGGACATTGCCGTCGCCCAAACCTACATGGAAGATTCCCTGCGGCTGGTGCTGCATCTGATCATGAGCCAGCCGGAATATCAGCTCGACTAAGGAGCACTCTATGAGAAAGCACTCGCTCTCTGTGAATGGTCTGACACGCCGGGATCTGCTCCGGGCAGGATTGTGCGGCCTGGGCGTCGGCGCGGCGGGAATGTATCGCGCGCCGTCGATTTTCGGCCGCGCGGCGGAAGCTCTGGCAGCGCAGGCGGCCGACAACGGACGGATTCTGGTCGTCCTGGAACTGTCCGGTGGAAATGACGGTCTGAACACAGTGGCGCCCTACGGCGACGATGCCTACTACCGGCTTCGCCCAACCATCGGCCTGAAGGCAGCCGGGCTGCGCAAGATCGACGACCACTTCGGTTTCAATCGAGGCATGGTGGGTTTCGAGCGGCTCTTCAAGGATGGCAAGCTGGCTATCGTCCACGGCTGTGGGTACGACAACCCGTCGTTCTCGCACTTCACGTCGATGGCGTACTGGCAAACCGCGGCCCCGAACAGCGGCGAGCAGTACGGTTGGGTCGGACGCGTCGCGGATGCGATCCGTCCGGACGCACCGTCGAACTTCCTGGTGAATATCGACTCCCATCAGTCTCTGGCGGTCCGCAGCAAAACTCACGTGCCGGTGGTCTTTGACGACCCGAATAAGTTCATGCGCGAAGCGTTTTCCGAGGAGCGCGATGTTCTTGGCCAGGTGGCCGACAACGGTCAGGTCACGAATCCTTCGCGCCGTTATCTACTGGATATCGCCAGGAGCGCAAACGACGCTTCCGCGCTGGTCCGGCAGGCATGGGCCAACTACAAGTCCCCCGTTGATTACGGAATTGCCGGCCTCGACTTGCCAAAGGTTGCAGCCCTGATCGACGCCGGAATGCCGACCCGTCTCTACTACGTTTCGTATCGCAACAACGCTTTTGATACACACGTGTTTCAGAACGATCTGCACCAAAGGCTGTTGACCTACACCTCGGACGCCGTATCGGCGTTCATGCAGGATCTGAAACGCATCGGGCGGGACAAGGATGTAGTCTTGATGATCTTTTCGGAATTCGGCCGCCGCGTTCCGGAAAACACCAGCCTGGGTACGGACCACGGCGCGGCCAACCTGATGTTCGCTGCCGGCAATCATGTCAAGGGTGGCCACTACGGAAAGATCCCGAGCCTCACAGCGCTCGATCCCCCGCGTGTACGCCACGATGATCGCGGGTTGGCTGGGTTATAAGAATACCCAGGATCTCCTCAAAGGCAGCTTTGAGGCTTTCGATATGTTTGGGTAAAAGAATGGGGTCGAAATCGGGCGCGGGCTAGAGCCCGCGACTACATTTGGAATCCGCATCCCCAATGTAGTCGCGGGCTTTAGCCCGCGCCCGGGGCCGTCTTATGCGCTTCTTGCTCGGAACCCTGATCCTCGCGGCGGTGCTTTCAAGCCAAACGCGGAACGCGCCGCCGGACCCGGTGCGCACTGCCGTAGGCCGGCTTGATCTCGCAGCATTCAAGACGCACATTAAAGGGCTGACGCAGTTCGGCGATCGAATGCAGGGAACCGAGCGCAATCGCGCTGCGATCGACTGGCTCGAGAAGGAGCTCAAAAGTTTCGGGTACACCAACGTCGTGCGACACCGCTTTATGTCCGCCAGCGGGCCTCTTGAAAACATCTATGCGACTAAGATCGGCACGACCCTGCCTCTGGAGATGTACATCGTCTCCG
>QHXD01000455.1 GCA_003223895.1 Acidobacteriota bacterium | reverse complement strand
AAATGAACAGCGTGTTCGTGAACGCTTCGCGTCCGGATGGAGTGGAGAAGAAACGGACGTAGGGCGCCAGAGAAAGTCCGCCGTCAGGGAAGAAACTGCGAATAAATGTGAAGGCGTTCGGGTACAGGACGCCGATGATAAGGACAACGAAAATAATTATGGCGATCATGCGTTGAGTAGGTGAAGACGGTCAGGGGGAACTACGATTCGCACGGTCTCTCCCGGCCGAAACGCTGCGCCACCGTGATGGAAAACTCGAGCGGTGATGACCGTCCCATTAAAACTCAGGCTGTACTGAACGATTGGTCCTTCGAAGATCGTTCGATCGACAGTGGCCTCCCATTCCTGACCACCACCGCGCGGTGCTTGGTCGAGGACGATATCTTCAGGCCTTACGATCGCGATAACATCGTCACCCAGTCCCAGCAATGGACCCGGTAGTAAATTGGCCTTGCCCAAAAATCCCGCAACGAACCGATCGGCAGGCCGGTTGTACACATCCTCCGGCTTTCCCACCTGGCGGCACACGCCCAACTCCATGATCGCGACACGATCTGCAAGAGCGAACGCCTCCTGCTGATCGTGCGTGACGAAAACCGTCGTGACTTTGAACTCCCGAATGATGGATCGAATCTCATCGCGGAGATCTTCGCGCAGCGATGGATCGAGATTACTCAATGGCTCATCCAGCAGGAGTACTTCAGGCTCAATCGCCAGAGCACGCGCGAGTGCAATGCGCTGCTGCTGGCCGCCGCTGAGCTGATGCACGGATCGGCGCTCGTAGCCTTCCATGCGCACACTTGTGAGGGCCTTTGCTACCCGTTGTTCGACAAGTCCCGACGCGAGCTTTCGCGTCTTCAACCCGAACGCGATGTTCTCAAATACATTCAGATGGGGAAACAGAGCGTAGTTCTGAAACACCATCCCCATGTTTCGCGCGCGCGCGGGAAGCCGAGTGATGTCTTTTCCGTTGGAGAGGATGGAGCCGGAGGTTGGAATTTCCAGGCCGGCGATTATTCTTAATGTCGTGGTTTTGCCACAACCGCTCGGCCCGAGTATCGAAAGGATTTCGCCGCGTTCGACATGGAGGTCCAGATTCTGAACGGCGCGCGTCTCGCCGAACGACTTATTGAGACGGGCGAGCTCAAGGTGCGGATGCACTCGCCCCCCGGATATAGCTGTCCCAGTGTTCCATCCATTCCTGCGACTTTGCTTCAACCAGGTCCCAATCGATGGCCATTCTAGGGATATTCAGGTTGCGCATCCATTGCGGCAAGCGATCTGCGGGAATGTCTTTGCGGGCGGGAATCCGGTAAAACTGAGTCGCTTGAGCGATGAGGCTGTCTTCCGAGTTGACGAACTCATAGAAGGCTTCCGTTTCCTTCCGATGCTTCGTGCCTTTCACGATGGCGATGGCATCGGTCAGAATCGGGGTTCCGCTTCTCGGTATGACATAGTCGAACGGAAAATTGTACTGTTCCTTTTGAAGCTCGATATCCGGCATATTCCATAGCGTCAGTACCGCTTCCTGGCGTCCGAGTTTTTGCCAGAGAAGAGTCATGTTCGCGACATACTCCTTGGTATTCGAGTCGAGCTTCTTCAGCCACTGGTAGCCGGGATCGGGCTTTCCGTCGGGTCCCATGTGCCGGAGGATCATTGCCTGGAAAATCGCGCGCATCGTACCGGAAGCGAGCGGATCGCGAATGACGAACTTGGCGCGCCACTTTGGATCGATAAGGTCGTCCCAATCCTGCGGCACCTCTTCGCGTTTCAGCGCCTTCGAGTTGTATGCAATGACCTCGGGTGTCTGGAATGTCCCATACCACGCGTCGGTCCTGCTGTGGGCGTCCTGGTCGACTTTGTCGGCCCAAGACGGCCTGTACGGGTCGAGCAGGCCTTCTTTCTCGGCCTGAGAAAACATCGTCGATGGCGCGCCCCACCAGATGTCGGCCTGGGGATTCGCTTTCTCGGAGCGAACGCGGTCGAGCGCATCCTGCGATCCCATGTCGAGCCATCGCACGTCGATGTCGGGATGTGCGGCTTCAAAACGTTTTTCGAATTCGGTCAGCAGCTCTTTACCGTGGGGCGAATAGACAATGAGGGTCGTCTTGCCGGGCGAGCCCGAGCACGCGGTCAGTAGCAATAAGACGACGAGAGCGATTTTGCGCATCGCGAGTCATCGTAGCATAAATTCTAAGCCGCGGAACTGTAGCGGCGGTCTGTGACCGCCGAAAGACCGGCGCTCACAGAGCGCCGCGACAGTTACCAGGTCTTTCGGATCTTAACATCCAGGGCGAAACCACCGTTCTGGTCGCGGACCCCACTGAACGCGACGCGGGGGGTGACCTGGTATTCAAGCTTGATGACCTGCCGTTGAGTGGAAGTAGCATCGGTTGCGAAAGTCACAAACAAGTTGCCCGTCACGCGCTGCTGGATCGTTACCCTGGCTCCGGGATCCTGCTGGTTCCCGCCGAGCACCGGGTCGATCGAGAGTTGCGATATGCCGGCGACTTTCTCGAGACGGCTCGTTACCTGGCTGCTTACACTCGATGCAATCATCGACTCGGCGCCGAGATTGCCCGGCGTCGGATTTGCTTCAGCGGCTTCCGTCGTCTTGCCGAAGACGAGCAGATTGATGATGTCCGCCGGCGGCAGCGACGGTTCCGACGTGTAGGTCGTTCGCAACTGGTCCATCGGGCCGCGGAACAGCAAGCGAACGTTGTACTCCAGAATCCTGGTTTCAACCGCCAGATTGACCCTCGGGTCGATCTTATACGGGTTAACGAAATCGAGGGTACTGGGTTGCACGATGTAACGGCCCCCTCTGAAGAACAACTCCCCGCCAGTCAGATTGACCCGGCCCAGCACCACGGGCTCCGCGGCAGTGCCGCGCACTCGAAGGTTCGCCGCGCCTTGCAGGCTGAGCTTGCTGCTTGAGGCGTTGAGATCGTTCGTGGACTGGACCGTGACGTCAAGCTGAAGGTTTCTGGCGAAGCCCTCGGGCGGAGCAGTAGACGTTCCGGAAACCTCGCCCAGGACCTCCGCAAGGTCAAATGTAGGTGAGAATGACAGCTCGTTCAATCGCACCTGTCCTCTCAGCTGCGCTGATTGCATCGAGCCGGTCATCGTCAGGTTCGTGTCGATACCATCGCGAATGCCTTCTGGATACAGCATTCGAATGCCGTTTGCCGCGAGTGCGAGATTGAATTGCACCGACGGCCGGAAGATCACGCCGCCCCTCGCCGTCAGGGTTCCGTTGCTGACGTTGCCCTGGAACTGTTCGATTTCCAGCCGGTCGCCGGTCAGATTCACGACACCATTCCCGTTCTGCAAACCTAACGGCATACTGTCGCCCGCGAAGCTCGCATTGACGATTTTGATCTGTCCCTGAACGTTCGGATTCGCGCGCTGGCCGGAACCGTTGATGTTGAACTGAATCTGTCCGGCGCTCGTGATATCCGGATCGAACATCTGCGCGAGCTTCAAGTCGACCGTGCCGAGTGCCACCAGGGCAATCGGAGCCGTCCCGGTCACCGGGAACGTGCCCTGTAGTTGCAGATCCGTGCCGGTGCCGCGGATAGCGGTCTTCTGAAGTGTGAGCACGCCCTTGGAGTAATCCACGCGGATGGGCTCGGCGGCGGCCAGTTGCACACTGTCCTTGTACGCCAGCGAGAGCGTTGGAAGCGTAACGTGCGCATCGAGCGCCGCCTGATCCTTCAGCGGTCCCTTTAATGTCGCGTGCAGTTCAGTTTGACCTTTGATGTCTGCAGCGTATTCGGGGAGATAGATCGCGAGGAGCGGCGCAAAAGAAAGCGCCGAAGTATCGACCGTCGCATCGGTGAGGTAATCGCCCGTCAGATTCACTTTGCCCTGGCCGCGTACAAATGTGTTCAGCGCCTCCGAGTCCAGGTTGAAAGTCGCGACGCGATGTGCAACATTCGCCTGAAGTTTCACGGCGTTTATCGTTTGATCCTGGACCTGAAGCTGGGGTACCTGCGCTGTGAATTCCACGCTAGGGTCATCGACAGTGCCGCTGCCTTTTGCAGTAAGATTCAGCGTGCCGACGACTTGAATGTTTCTCGCCTGAAGCGCCTGAAGTTGATCGAGGCGGATGCCCGTGGCTTGTATCTGGCCGTCGTAGGCCTTG
>QHXD01000454.1:605-8293 GCA_003223895.1 Acidobacteriota bacterium | reverse complement strand
GCCACGGCTTTACGCTCACGGCGAACTACACGTGGTCACACTGCATCAGCAATTTGGTAAATTCCTTCCCACAGACGGGTGCTGGCGGAAGCGGGCTTTACTTCTCACCGACGCGGAAGGGTGACCGAGGCAATTGCACCGTTTCGGGGAGCGACGTGAATAATGGCGGCGGGACTGACCGTACGCATATAGCCAATATGAGTGGCATTGCCACCATGCCGACTTTTTCGAACAAGACCCTACGGATGATTGCGAGCGACTGGAGACCGTCGGCGACGGTCAGCATATATAGTGGAGGTCCTTTTGTCGTCGTCACGGGCACCGATGATGCGCGAAACGGGATCAATGCTGTCACTCAATATGCAAATCAGGTCCTCCCGAACGTCTATGGCAACGGTCTGCCTGGATCGGGGGCGAACGCCCACTGGTTGAATCCTGCGGCATTTGCGAAACCAGCCCCCGGCACCCAGGCAAATATGGCGCCGGGTTCGGTTCGCGGCCCAGGGGCTCTGATCTTCAACGCGGGCTTGTCGAGACTCTTTCCGATCAAAGAGCGGCACAGCGTGGAACTCCGAGCTGAAGCACAAAACGTGCTCAATCATGCCAATTTTTCGGATCCCACCGCGAACATTAGCAGCAACACGTTCGGGCAAATTCTAGGCACTGGTCCGGCAAGAATCATGCAGTTCGCGCTGAAGTACAGCTTCTGAGCTCCGGCGAGACAAGAACGGCACGGCAGCCTTGAACGTCCAGTACAGTTATTGGGGCAGAACTTTCGTTTTTCAAAACGACGTCCTGTGCAGCTCAGATTTTCAGCGCCGCACGCGTCCGCTCTACTAAAGGATTGTCGCGGTCGCCACTGCCCTTGAGAGTGAAAGCGCTTGTCGCCAGGAAATGGCCGCGCCACGCCGGGCTGACGTTAAAATAATCCTCCAGGACGGCGGCGCTGAACTTGTAATCGTGGGCATTCTGTCCTTTTAAGAAGATCAACCGTCTGGCAGCGTTCATCAGATCCTGCACCTTGCCGCCATCATTCAGGTACTGGTGAATCTTCCTGGCGGCATTCATCCGATTGGTACTGACATCGCTCAAGATCTCCTGGATTGCTCCCGATGGGTTTCCGAGCGCCAGCGGTTTCACGTCATCGATTCTGAGGTCGGCGACCTTGCCCGTCCAGTTCTGCAAAAGCAGAAGTTTCCTGGTGCCTTCATCGCTGGTGGCCTGGAAGTTATAACGCAGCGCGTTGGTGGAGTCGACAGAGTGCACCATGACGATGTTCGGCTGCCGCATCAGAAGTTCCCCGGCACTGACAAAAAGCGCATCCCAAATAGACTGGGGCGAAACGCCTCGCCCGATCAGATCCACAGCCTTGTCGCACGCGTCGTTGTTGGATCCAGCTCGGAGCACGTCCAGCATTTCACGAGTGGCGCCATCGTCGACTTTTCCGCTCATCCATCGCTGTCCGATCCTGGCCGCCAGCTCCTGATTTCGCCGCCAGGGCCGGTCTGCCTCATCGTCGCTGCGTGCGGGCGTGGTGTCCTTGAGGTCGTGATGCAAAAGAGCAAAGGCCAGCGAGCGCAGGACCGGTTCCGCATGTTGCCAGCCGATGAACTGCAATGTCCGCCAGCTGTTCGCCACGAAGATGGCTTTGTGACCGATGTCGCGGAAATCGCGCGCCCCGAAGCGGTAGAAGAGTTCGTAGATCTCATTGGCTCCCGCTGATCTCACCAGTCCGGCCACGGCTGCGTCCGCCTTCTTTTCATCCCAGCTCTCCATGGCTTCAATGAAGGCTTGCTTCGCCCTGGGCGCCGGAGGAACGGTGTTCTCGTCCACGGGCGCCATTCGCCAGCCGCTGTCGCGCTGCTCTTCCGCCTGCGAAGTCTTGAACTCATCGAGTGCCCAGAATATGTTGGCTTGGCGAATTTTTTGCAACGTAAGCGACGGGAGTCATCCGCGAACGGGAATTGATGTGCGTCGGACGCAATTGATGTTCATCACACGGGAATTGATGTGCATCGGACGCGATTGACGTTCGTCTCCCTTTGTCGCGCGCGCCTTCTCACCAAAAAGCAACGATTCACTCAAAAAGCTACAACCGGAGCCCACCTGCGTGTTAAGTCCTTGTCGTGGCGGCAGATCGCCATCGCTCCTCACTACTTGGACCAGAAGGCGAGGCAAATGTGAAGAAGCGGGACTTCTATTGCCCTGTATATAATGTCGGCCTCAGACTTCGTTGAAGCGATCGATGGAAATGAAGGAGCGACGTAGATGGCAAAAGTTGCGTTTATCGGTCTTGGTGTCATGGGCTACCCGATGGCCGGTCATCTCGCCAAACGGGGCGGCCATGAACTCACAGTCTTCAATCGCACGGCCGCGAAAGCGGAAAAATGGGTGGCGGAACATGGCGGCAAATCTGCGGCGACGCCGAAGGCCGCAGCTGAGGGCTCCGACTTGGTCTTCACCTGTGTTGGCAATGATAATGACCTGCGATCAGTCACGCTTGGCACGACCGGCGCGTTTGCCGGCATGAAGAAGGGCGCGATCTACATCGATAACACCACCGCTTCGGCGACAATCGCGCGTGAGCTTTATGCCGCTGCAAAAGACAAGGGCTGCGGGAGCCTGGATGCGCCGGTATCCGGTGGCCAGGCCGGTGCCGAAAACGGCCAATTGACGGTGATGGTCGGGGGCGATCCGGAAACGTTCGAGCGAGCGAAGCCGGTCATCGATAGCTACGCCAAGATGGTGGGACTCATGGGACCCGCGGGTGCAGGTCAACTTACCAAGATGGTCAACCAGATTTGCATCGCCGGAATCGTCCAGGGGCTTGCCGAAGGCATCCATTTCGCCAAGAACTCCGGTCTGGACACCGAGCAGGTGATCGGCGTCATCTCGAAAGGTGCTGCTCAGTCCTGGCAAATGGAAAACCGTCACAAGACGATGGCTGCGGGCAAGTTCGATTTCGGTTTCGCCGTCGACTGGATGCGCAAGGACATGGCGATCACGCTCGAAGAAGCTCGTAAGAACGGCTCGAAGCTTCCTCTCGCCGCGCTGGTCGATCAGTTTTACGCCGAAGTCCAGGCGATGGGCGGCCGGCGCTGGGACACCTCCAGCCTCATCGCCCGTCTTGAACGCGACTCCTAGCTGCTCTGAGCATTCACTATATAAAAGGAGGGGTTCGACCATGAATCAGCACATGGAAGTGATCCACCACCCGGACTATGACCGCAACGTTGTCATGCCTTTCGTGCCGGCCATCAAAATCAAGAGCGGCAGACTCCTCTGGCTGGCCGGCACTACCGCGCTTCCGGTTTATCACGATCACCCGCACCGCCGGGAAGACATGCCAAAGAACTTGCCGAATGATCTCGAGGCGCAGACCCGGGCAAGCATGGACGGGATCAAGAAGACATTGGAGGCTGCGGGGGCAACCTTCGGAGATGTCGTCCATGTTTTCGTCTTCCGGGCGCGGCCACAGATAGGGGATATCGGAAGAGCGAGCGTGATCATCAATTCTTATTTCGCCCCGTACAACCCAGTTCTGGAGCTCGGCGAACCCGAACAGCTCATAGAAATCCAGATGGTGGCGGTTGTCGATTGACTGTAGCGAAACAGTTGCTCGAAACTGAGCGCAGTAATACACTCCGCGCAAACTTCACTAAATTCGGATCTCGTAAGGGTGGCGAGGGAGGAACAATGAGACGTCAACGAAAGCACATTCGCAAAATGAAACCGATAAGCGCCGTGTTCGGATTCTTGCTCCTTATGTTTGCGATCAATGTTGTCCTTGGGCAATCCACGGCTCAGGTCAGCGGCACGATAAAAGATCAGAGCGGAGCGGTCTTGCCCGGCGCGGAGGTTACCCTCACACAGACCGACACAGGGTTCACCCGAAGCGCGGTAACGGATGAGACCGGGTCCTACATATTGCCGAACCTGCCGATCGGTCCATATCGGCTGGAAGCGTCACTGCCCGGGTTCCGTTCTTATGTACAAACCGGAATCGTGCTGCAGATCAACAGTAATCCGGTCCTGAATGCGGTTCTGGCGGTGGGCCAGGTCTCGGATCAGGTCGAGGTCCAGGCGGATGCCGCCCTGGTGGAAACACGGACGACGGGCGTCGGTCAGGTGATGGACAACGTACGTGTCCTGGAGCTTCCATTGAACGGACGCCGCGTGACCGATTTGATCCTGATTTCAGGAGCAGCCGTCCAGACAACGAACAACTTCACTTACGGCGCTCGCGGTTACAACCAGGTTGCCATTTCGGTCGCTGGAGGACAGGGAGCGGGCGTCGAGTACACGCTGGACGGCGGGATTCATAACGACGTGTATACCGGACTGGGCGTCACGATGCCTTTTCCCGACGCGCTGCAGGAATTCAAGCTGGAGACGAACGCGCTTCCGGCTCAATACGGGCACCATTCCTCAGCCGCCGTCAACGCGGTGACGAAGTCCGGCACCAACCAGTTTCACGGGTCTGTTTTTGAATTCGTCCGCAACAACTCCTTCAACGCCAACAACGCGGCCACGCAGGCGCGCGACACTCTAAAGCGGAACCAGTTTGGCGGAACGCTCGGCGGACCGATTGTGCACAACAAACTCTTCTTCTTCGGTGGCCACCAGACGACCATTGAACGCTCGTCGACGAGTCCGGCCCCGCAATTCGTCCCCACGCCCGCAATGCTCGAGGGAGATTTCACCACCTTCGCTTCAAGAGCCTGCAACAGCGGCGTGCAGCGTACGCTGAGGGCGCCGGTCCAAAATCTTGGTGTCGATGCCAGCGGCAATACGATTTATCGCGTCGATAAATCGCTGCTCTCACCGGCGGCCCTGAATCTCGCGCGCCGGCTCCCTGCAGCGCAAGACGCATGCGGCCAGGTGCGCTTCAATCGAAAAGCTGCGAACAACGAATACACCGGCATCGGTAAGGTGGATTATCAATGGAGCGCGAAACACTCGCTGTTCGGCCGTTATCTGGATTCCTACACTCACAATCTGGACGACTATGACCGCGTGAACATCCTCACGTTCAGCAGTTCGGCGCTCCAGAGTCACATCCATTCATTTGTGCTGGGTGATACGTATTCGATCAGCCCCAGCATGGTGAATTCGTTCCATGGAACGGTCAATCGAATATCGAACGAAGCTTATCCGCCAAACTACTTCGACCTGTCCGACCTTGGAGTGAAGAACACCTACCACTACGTTCCGGGTTTCGTCCTGATCTCCGTCACCAACGGCTTCAACATCAGCGGCGGTGGCGGTATTCGTTCTACCTACAATTCGCTCACATACCAATTGGGCGACGATCTCAGTGTCGTTCGCGGATCGCACCAGATTGGTTTGGGAGGAACGTTTATTAAGACCCATGAGAACAGCAAGCTGGGCCTCAACAGAAATCCGCGGCCGATGTTCAATGGGGGAACGACGGGGCAGGGTTTGACGGATTTGTTGTTGGGAAAGATGTCGTCGATGCTTCAGGCCGCACCGGGAATTGTCTACAAGCGGCAGAACTATGTGAGCCTGTATCTTCAGGACACCTGGAAGGCGAACTCCCGGTTGACAATCAACGCCGGGTTGCGCTGGGAGCCTTACCAGCCTCCATCGCATCTGCGTGGTTACACGACGTTCTTCGACAAGTCGGCGTTCGACCGGGGCGTACATAGCATCGTGTACCCGAATGCCCCTGCCGGACTCCAGTTTCCCGGCGACGCCGGCGTCCCCGGGACCAGGTATGCCAGGAACAAATGGCTTCAGTTTGCTCCCCGCCTGGGACTGGCATGGGATCCCAAAGGCGACGGCCGTATGACGGTACGTGCCGCGTACGGGATCTTCTATGAGCTGCCGTACGCTCAAAAATCCGGGCCGGTATTGGTAAACGCGCCCTACGCGGGCGGACTGCAGCTGACGACGCCTCCCGGTGGTTTTGATGATCCGTGGTCGGCAACTCCCGGAGGCAATCCTTTTCCAATCAGCCTGAGCAATCCGCTGTTTCCCCTTCGCGGAACTTATCCGGTCTATCCGAAGACGGTCAGGAATCCTTACGTGAACCAGTGGAACCTCAGCGTCCAAAGACAGATCGGTTCAAACTGGCTGGCGACGGCAAACTACCTCGGTACTTCCACCATTCACCTCTGGGCCAGTTCCGAGATCAATCCTGTCATCGTGAAGCCGGAAGCCAGTTGCGTCATCTATGGCGTGACCTACACGCCGTGTTCGACGCGCACCAATTACGACGCCCGGCGCGCGTTTTATCTGCAGGACAGAGATCAGGGCCAGTATTACGGGGTCGTCGCCCAGTTGGATGATGGCGCGACGTCCAATTGTCACGGCCTGTTGCTTTCAGTGCAGCACCGCCGCACCAACGGGCTGACTGTGCAGGGGAATTACACATGGTCCCGCTGCATTGGTGATTTTGAAGAATTCCAGCTCGGCATTCCTGCTATGTACGAGTATCCCGGCATGCGGAGTTACTACCGCGGCAATTGCAATTCGGACCGGCGGCACAACTTCAATATGTCCACAGTGTATGAGACACCACGATTTTCAAATCCGACCTTGCGCGCGCTCGCGGGCGGATGGAGAGTCTCAGGAATCGCCCGGTACTTGTCCGGACAATTTCTGACCGTAACGTCCGGTATCGACACTTCATTGACGAATGCGATTGGCGGGGACCGGGCAAACCAGGTGCTCCCTGATCCCTATGCTGCCGGGAGGGGTTTTGGTTCGTGGCTCAACCCCCTTGCCTTCGCGCAGCCGGCAGACGGTCAGTGGGGAAATATGGGTGTGAACAATGTTCTGGGACCGGGAAATGTGCGGATCGACATGGGCCTGACCAGAACCTTCCGGGTTCGGGAAAATCAGTCGCTCGAGTTTCGAGCCGAGGCGTTCAACTTGCCGAACCTCGTGAACCTGAACAACCCTGGTACGACGGCCCTGAATAGCCCGTTATTCGGCAAAATCACCACGGTCGGCGATCCGCGAATCTTGCAGTTCGCGTTGAAATATGCGTTCTAGATAGCCGCGAATTACGCGAATTACGCCAAATGGGCGCTTCAAAGGATTCTTGATGCGCCCATTTGGCGTAATTCGCGTAATTCGCGGCTAAAGACGCTTTTTAGTCGTCGTGGTGCATCAGTTTGTGTTCTTCGTGCTGCTTTTCGCGATGAACCTCTCCCGCCTTCTTCCGGGCGGAATTCAAATGCGACTGCCGCGTACTTTCGGAACTCACCGAACACAACGATATCAATTGCTGCAGATCCTCGTGCTGGCAGGATGGGCAGGCCGCCGCAGGTGACCCCGGAAGCACCAGGTACTCGAATTGGTGTCCGCATCCTCGGCATTGGTATTCGTAGATAGGCATCAACCACTCCCTCGTAATTCGTCCACTGTAGCGGCGGTCTGTGACCGCCGAAAAACCCGGGCGCTCATAGAGCGCCGCTACAGTAAGAACAATCTTTTGACTGCTCGGGATTTACGACGACCTCTATTGCATTGTCAAGGTCATTTTCCGGCCATTTTCCAAGGCCATCGGAAATCCTGTTCCTTAAAGCCTCGATCACGGGCATTGGGCCAAATCGGCTACAGGTCTGCCATTCTTGCTTTATCCATCGGATCATCACCAATTGGACTTCGCTGTTGAAACGCCAGGTTCTGGCCCAACTCGCAGCAGGCTGAATCGCGCG
>QHXD01000454.1:0-558 GCA_003223895.1 Acidobacteriota bacterium | reverse complement strand
GGCGGAAACAATAAAAGCTTGAACGACGGGGCCTTACAATCCCATTGCTTACAAAGGGCGGTAGGCAACGGCTGACCCCGGTATCGCCCTCTTGCAAAAGGGATGTCCCAGCTGCTGATCTGGTTTCTGTCCAATCCCTCAATGTCACAGTCTTCAACCCCGACCCCGGTGGAACATCGGCGTCGCAGCGCCTGACGGTCATGTCAGCTAGCGATCCAACATCATCCCTGCCGTTTATTGTTCCCCCGCGCGCTGGCACGTCACTCAACACTGATGGGAGTGCAGAAGCTATCTCGGTTGGGTACGCACGCATTCACTCTGATTCAGGGCTAACGGCACCTTCAGGAATGGCCATCTTCGGCCTTCGCCAAAACGATGTACTCGTTACTGAAGCAAGCACACCAGCTACGCGGTCAATACAGGCAGGGCGGATCTATGCGGAGATCACCGGTACCATTAATACCGGACTCGCGATTGTGAATCCAAACAACCAGGCGGCAACGTTGTCATTCTTCTTCACCGATTCAGATGGAAGAAATTTCGGTGAAGGTTCGACGA
>QHXD01000453.1:4893-12212 GCA_003223895.1 Acidobacteriota bacterium | reverse complement strand
GAAACACCTGAAGGCGCAATTGAATGAACAGGCTGAACTTCAGGACTGGCTTGGGTTTCAGCCGGATTGACCTTCGCTTGGCTATAGCAGATTCGAATCCAGCCCTTTGTGACATCGGCACATCGCGTGCTATATGCTCAGAGAAGTGTCATGAAGAAGTATCTCCTTGTTTTGGCCTTCCTGTTCGGGCTCCCGGAAGTAACAACGTACGCGCAGGATGTTGAGGCGTACACCTCCAGTGTCCTCGCCGGACGGCCGACAAATCCGATGATCGTTGACGGAGTCGGAGAAGATTCCCGGTTCGAGGCGATTACTGCGATGTGGGGCGATAGTGCGAATCTTTATGTCGCGGACTCGAACACCGTCCGCCGCATCGAGCTAAGCACGGCCCGCGTGACGACTCTCTCGCGCACTGCTTCTACGAACGTCCCCACCCAAGGGGATTTTGGCAAATATCGGTATCAAGGCCTGTACGGACTTTGGGGCGATGGGACGTTCCTCTATGGCACGGACATCGGGGCGAATACCGTTCGCAGGATCGACCTGGCGACCGGCGGAGTTCAGACACTCGGCTCGGTCTTTTTCCCCTGGGGATTGTCCGGCAAGGGGAACAATTTGTATGTAGCTTCTTCAGCAGCCAGCCGGGTCATGCAGGTTGATTCCACGACGGGCCGCAGTTCCGAATTTGCGGTCACCGGCCGCGGAACGCCACAAGAGTGCACTGGCGGGAGCGGCTGCTTTGGATACCTCCAGCCCGCTCCCCGAAGTTTGTGGGCAGATAGTCAGAGCCTTTATCTCACGGGTTACTCCGGAACAGTTAAGAAAGTGGACCTGGCGACGGGTGTACAAACGCTGTTGCCGGCCGTACCCTTCGATATCGGCCCGATCACGGGCACAACCGGCCGATTGTTCGTTGCTGCGAAGATTGGCTCCCAATTGGGAAGTGTATCCATCGACACCGGCGAGTTCACGCCCATTGCGTTAGCGGCCGACAAGATCACGGCATTATGGACCGACGGATCGAGTCTTTACGTTGCCGTGGGACATCCGCAGAACAGCGACGGTCAGGCCATTCGACGTGTGGACTTGAGTACCGGAGCGGTGTTTGCCTTCGCGGGTGTTGTGCGGACCTCGGAATCTGCCGATGGAGCCGGAGCAGCCGCCCGGCTTCAGAATCCGGAAGGCATTTGGGGCGATGACCAAAATCTCTACGTGGTCGATCAGTTCAGCTTCACCATTCGCGTCGTGGACCGCGTTACCGGCGCAGTCTCGCTGCTGGCCGGCCAGCCGGGCGTGCAAGGCACCCAGGATGGTGTTGGCCCCAATGCGACTTTTGCGTTGCCTCACCGGATTTGGGGCGAGGGCAGGCGCGTCTACATCACCGACGCGAATAGCATCCGTTCCATTAATCTGGATACGGCTGACGTGATCACCCTCGCCGGCATTGCCGGTCAACCCGGCGCTGTAGACGGCTTTGGAAGCGACGCGCGGTTCCGGAATCCTACCGGTCTGTGGGGCTCCAACGGCATTCTCTATATATGCGATTCGGACAATACTGTCATTCGCAAACTGGATCTGGCATCCGGGGGGGTGAGTACGATTGCGGGCGCCTTCGGGCGTCCCGGAACGAACGACGGGATGGGTGCCGACGCGCGATTCCAGTTGCCAACAGGCCTCTGGGGTGACGGCACAACTCTCTATGCCGGTGACGTCGGTACGATTCGCACAGTCTCGATCTCGACCGGCGAAGTGAAGACCCTCGCCACCGTGCCCCTTGGAAGCATTCGAGCTCTCTGGGGAAGAGGCCGCGTGCTCTACGCGGTGTCGTCATTTTCCTACGGCCTCGCCAATTTCAAGACCGGTGTTCGCCTTTATCGGATTGATCTCGATAGTGGGCGCATCTCGGAACCGGTGTACGGACAGGATGAAAGCGCAGCCGGCCAACCAATACTGCTTTCGGCCAGCCAACCGATTACGCCTCTGACAGATGGCGACGGTCTCTGGGGCGGCGAAACAGATCTCTTCATCACGGAGTACCGGAACAATACCATTCGCCATCTCACGCCAGACGTGCTGCCCAGCCTGACACGGATTCAAGTTCCGAATCCCGGATATTCTTCGCGCATCACTACAGGAAGTGCGCCGGCGGTGTCGGTCGGTTATGCGGAGATTACCGTTGAACCCGGCAGCGCCACTCCGTCAGGATTTGCCATATTTGCGCTGCGTCAGAATGGTGTGCTGATTTCCGAAGCTTCCGTTCCTGCGGCGCCGGCCATCCGCTCCGGACGCATCAGCGCGACGGCGGCTGGTGTTGTGAATACGGGGCTTGCCATTGCCAATCCCAATTCCGTTGAGGCCGCCATCTCCTTTTACTTCACCGATGCGGCCGGGCGGAACTATGGCCAGGGCAGCTTCACCCTGGCCCCACGGGCACAGGTCGCGCGTTTCCTCACGCAGGATCCCTACAAAGGGCCGTCCACCATTGAAGGAACATTCACATTCGTGTCCTCTGTTCCCATCGGTGCCGTAGCTCTGCGGAGCTACATTAATGAGAGATCGGAATTCCTGATGACGACGCTGCCGGTGGTGGATCTTGCGCGCCAGTCCAGCGCGCCCGCAACTGTGACGCATTATGCCGCAGGCGGCGGATGGACAACGGAATTGCTTCTCGTCAATCCATCGGATCAGGCAATCTCCGGAACGGTTCAGCCGATCGGCGGTGGAACCGCGTTCCGATATGGAATCCCGTCGCGCACGTCGCAGAAGTTTCTTTTTGAAGGAACGGCCGATGCGATCAAAAGCGGCGCCTTCCGCGTCATTCCCGACACGGGAATGACACCCTCTGCCGCGTGCATCTTTTCGTTCGTGAAGAACGGAGTGCGAGTCACTGAAGCAACGGTGCCGGACGTCCCCACATCGGCGGCGTTTCATGCTTATGCGGAAATAGCGGGAAATGTTTTGTCCGGAGCGCCAGGTTCGATCCGGAGCGGATTCGCAATAACAAACACGTCCACCGCTCCAGTGGATGTCACCGTCGAAGTCACCACCTCGGATGGCATGAACCTGCCATTGGGCGGCACGGGGTTTGTCCAGGGAACTATTCACATCGAAGCGATGTCGCATGTGTCGATGTTTCTCGATGAGCTTTTTCCAGGACCTACGGGGCTGGCCATTCTCGCATGGGCGCCCGGTGCGTTTTTCTTGAGACTTTCAACGAGATTGCCCGATATTTCCGTGGTCGGATTGCGCGGTCATTACAACGAGAGAGGTGATTTCCTGATCACCACCACGCCCACAATCGCTGAAGGGACGGTGCCGGATACATCGCCTCGGTATCTCCCCCACATCGTGGATGGCGGTCCGTCGCTACAAGCCTTTCCACAACGACCCGGTATTTCACCCAAACCGGCGCCCCTATGCCCCTGCCTACCCACTGAATAACAGCGATCACATCACACGCGCCTGGCGCATGACCGATTCGGCTTTCTGGCGGATTTCGCGGGCGACTTCAAATGGATCACCCTGCTGGAATTTCGGCAGGAAGAGTTCGACCGAGAGGGAGCCGGCATATCCCTTGTCGGCAAGCTTGCGAAGAATCCGGGTCAGCGGACTGATTCCGTCGCCGGGAATGAACCGGGTTGTGTTGTCGAGCAACTCCCGCGGGATATCGGGAACATCCTGAAAGTGGACGTGCCCGATTTCTCCCGGACGGATCATATCGAGATCCTCGAGCTTGTTGTTGCCGGACCAGAAGTGATAGCAGTCCAGCAGAGGAGCAAGGTTCGGATGCGCCGCTGAGCGCATCATCTTGAGAAGGGTGGGCAGCGTCGAGATGAACGTCGACGTGCGCACGAACTCGGCCATGGCGGTCATGCGGAACTGCTTGGCGATTTCCCCCACCTGGCGCATGTTGTCTACGCCGGCCTTGTAATCCTCTTCGGTGAATTTTCCGGTGGTCCCGGTGGGCGAATAAATGCGGTTCAGCCCCAGTTCCGCGAACATCTCGCAGCGCTTCTTCAGACTCTCGAGTGCAGCGGCGTGACCGGGATTCGGTTCCCAAAGCCCTCCGACACCACAGGCGGCGGAGACCGGCGTCAGTCCCTGGTCCGTGAGGACCCGCCTGGCGGCTGCCAGAGAGTCGGTTTTCAGAAATTCGTCCAGTAGCGCGACGGTGATTTCGACGTGTTTGATACCCGCCCGCGACCAGCCTTCCAGCGACTTACGATAACCCGCTCCCGCGGACGTGTTCTGGTGAATGGCAAGCGTCATCTTTCCCGCGGCAGCGACCGCGCGCGCCGCGATCAGACCCAGGGGAGTCGTCAACATCACTCGTCTGGAAAGCATCATGGGATTTTCCTCTCGTCTCGGAGCCTTCTTTGCCCTTCTTCAGCCGCTCTATATTAGCCAAGCCACAGCCGAGTTCAAAGTTTTCGGCGCATTGATGGCTGTGGACGAACGAACGCAAGCCGGAAATATTTGCAGCCCAATGTATCAAATCGACCCACCGAGACCACCTTATGTAACATGACGCTAAAGAACGCGCGTTTATGTATTGGGTGTGATCTGGTTCTGGATGATATCCGCTGCGAGAAATGCGGTAGTACCATGCTCATTGCACTGCATTCGCTGATCAAGCCGGACGAACTCCGCGCCGAGATCGCTTTCGCACAGCTTTTCGGGGAATCGTCACAAGAACTTCCCAAGGGTCAACCGTCGTAATTGTGGGTTGTCTACAAAATGTAAGTGCCCGCCGTCCGCCACAGCCAGTTTTCGCGCAAAAGCCATCTTCAGGATAGAATGCTGGCAACCGGAGGTTTTCCCCCATGATGATCGATCTTCTGGTAGCCATCTTGATGCTCGGCGGCGCGGCGATGGCCGCTGAAACGTCTCCCGAGCCTACTTTCAATAAGGATGTTCTTCCGATCCTCCAGAAGAATTGCCAGACGTGCCATCGGCCTGGACAGGTCGCGCCCATGTCGTTCCTCGACTACAAATCCGCGCGGCCATGGGCCAAGGCGATGAAAGTCGCTGTGACTACCAGAAAGATGCCACCGTGGTTCGCCGACCATCGGTATGGTCGTTTTGAGAATGACCGCACGCTGGTCCAAAGCGATATCGATACCATCATGAAGTGGGCCGATGCCGGGGCTCCGGAAGGTGATTCGAAGGACGCCCCACCTCCGATTCAATGGCCCGTCGAGGGCTGGCAGATCCAACCGGACATCATCGTCGATGGGCCCAACTTCAAAGTGCCGGCGAAGGGGATTGTGGAGTGGACCAACATCGTGGTGCCGGGCGGTTTTACGAAAGACACGTGGATCACGTCCATGGAACTTCTTCCCGGGGACCGCTCAGTAACGCATCACATGTGCGTTGCATTCATTCCGCATACGTCCGACGTCGTCTATAACGTTCCAACATGGACCGACAAGGTGCGGGATGCGAGTGGAAGCGAAATTCCGGAAAGTAGAAAGGCAATCACTCCAACCGGCACAAACACTGCGGTCCAGTTTTGCTATGTGCCTGGAACACAATTTGAGGACTACCGTCCGTTCGGTGCCGGCAAGCTGGTGCCGGCTGGAACCGACATCCAGTTTCGTCTGCACTACACCGTAACCGGCAAGGAAGTTGTAGACCATCCCCGGCTCGGATTTACTATCGCCAAACAGACGCCGGAGCGTCACTACGCGAACTTCATCATCAACTCGCAGCAGGACCCGGCCGTGTTCGCTATTCCTCCGAACGATCCCAACTGGCAGAGTCCAATTTCGGAAGCGACGTTCGAGGAAGACGTGGATTTGGTTTGGGCGATGGCGCATATGCATTTTCGCGGGAAAGACATGACGTATCAACTGACGTACCCGGACGGAAGGACCGAGACCGTTCTCAGCATCCAAAACTACGACTACAATTGGCAGCTCGGTTATCGGTTCGAGCCTATCCGCATACCGAAGGGCACAAAACTCACCGTCACGGCCCACTACGACAATTCGGCGAACAACCGGGCGAACCCGGATCCGAATAGAACGGTTTACTGGGGCGATCAAGCCTGGGAAGAAATGATGTCGCCGTTTTTCGCAGTGATTGCTCGGAAGAACGTCGATACGAAGAAAATCATCAAAACAGCGGTTTCGACGCGGCCCGGCGCGTGACAAAAGTCCACCAGATCACGCCGAGGCATTATTGTTTGAAGCCGATTTTTTCTTTGATCGCTTCCGGTAGGTTCGCCAGCAGTTGTTCGTGGCGGATTAGGTAGCGCTTGATTTCTTCGAAATCTCTTTTGATTTGCGCCATGTCGCGAACAGCTTGAGCTTGGTTTTGGAGTAACAGCGCCATCGCCGCTTCCAGAGTTCCATTGCCGTTCGTTCGTCGTGCGGTTCTCGCTGCCATTGCTTTTTCCTATTCTAGCCGTTTACCGACGTACTGAAACATTTCTTTGGTGGATTGCGCGGACTCTGTTCAACGTCAGACTTCGGCGTGCGTCAATAGCGCTGCGCAAGTCTCGCGCCATTCTTCTCGGGCAGTTCCAGAGGTGTTAGCCGGTCAGACCCGCAGATAGTCCGCACTTTAGCGATAATCGAGCACGTCTTTTCCGCGGCTTTGCAGATTTTGCACCGCTACGCTACACCGGATCACTGCACAATCAGGAAAATGTCATACACCGGTCCGGATTCGAAAATCGCTCAATGTCCCCAATTTTCCAATTTCCTCCTTATGAGAGGATGTTCTACTGTAGCGGCGGTCTATGACCGCCGGTATTTCGTTGATTGCAGAAAAACCGGCACTCATAGAGCGCCGCTACAGTAAGAGCCAAACGCTCAACACTGGCATTGCGCTTCCGGATTTCAGATTTTTATTCACAGTCCGGCCAGGCCCTGAAGTTGACCGCAGAGTGGATGGAAAATTACGAGAGTGAGTGTGAAATCGTCAGCGTGAAGTGTTTAGTTGCCAGAGTGAGCTGTAAAGTTGCCTCAGCAAATGTTAAATCGGCAGCGCTGGCTGAAAAATCGCGAGTGCGAGGTGTCAAATCACCACTGTGAAGTGTCAAATCACCAGCGCGAGAAAAAAATCACGAGTGCGGGACGTTTAATCGTCACAGTGAAGTTTTTTCGGGGAGTCGCACTCGCGACTCCCTCTCGTGATTTCACGCTCCCTGCGGCTTCTCAACAACAAAATGCGACCGGGAGCGCTTTTCCGACTAGCGCTCCGACGGCCAGCCCTTATCGAGCGGCTTCGCCCGGTCCGCCGTAATCTGCAGTTCCGCGCAGTGGTGATAGGTGTATCCGCCGGGATTGTTGAAAGCGTCCTCGGCCATGAAC
>QHXD01000453.1:0-4839 GCA_003223895.1 Acidobacteriota bacterium | reverse complement strand
GTATGTCCGTCTCAAACGGTTCCATCTGGCCGGTGGGCCGCGTGGAATGGACGAACAGGCCATCGGCGAGCACGGGGATCGGCGGCGGGTTCTGGATTGCGGCGGATATGGACATTGGTCCTCTCTCGCTATCTTTCGTCGTCGTTTGCGGATCAGGCGGCAGCTCGGTGGGAGAGTTCACCGCCAGGGATACGCGGTAGTGCCCCGGATGGTAGACGGTTTCCTGAAGTTTGAGATGCAGCTTCTGGCCGCCGGTGACCTTGCTCACGGCGTAGCTTGGCTTGCCCCAATCGGTATTGGAACCACCGCAGGGACCCGCCTTCTGTGGGTCACCTCGGTCGCTTTCGACGAGCCACGAAGCTGGTTCCAAAAGTTTGAAATGAGCCGACGCACTTTGCGTAATAACCGCCAGCGCTGTGACCAGGAGAACGAATCGAACAAAATTTTTCATAGACATGCTCCCTTTGCGGACCCTGAGATGTTGTGGCCGTGTGGTGGCATATTATATATTCGTTCCGGAGGACTCCGTACACAGTGAATATGTCCACGAGTTTAGTACGGCTGTTTGCGGCTGCCGGGTTGCTCTTAACGATCTCCTGCACCCAGACGGTGCCCGCATCATCCCGCGACCGGCTGGTCAGCCGGAGCAATGCCGCAATGGGGTCGGAGCTTGAGCTCACTGCCTGGACGACCGACGAGGCAGCGGCAGAATCGGCATTCGAGGCGGTTTTCCAGGAAGATGAGCACCTGGCGGGAAGGCAGCGAGATCCAACGGCTGAACGCCGCGGCCGGCCTTCATCCCGTTCCAGTGGGCACCGAACTTCGCGACGTGCTCGGCATCGCGCGCCAGCTCAGCGAATGGACCGGCGGGAAATTCGACGTGACGTTTGCAGCCTTGTCGGGCCTCTGGAAATTCGATTATCAGGACCAGGACAACACAATTCCCGACCGCAATGATGTTCTTCGCCGTCTACCGTTCATCAATTATCGTGACCTGGAAGTGGATGAACGGGTCGGCACGGCCTTCCTCCGGCGTCAGGGTATGCGGGCGAATCTTGGCGGGATCGGAAAGGGCTATACCGTCGATCGTGCCAGCGATATCCTTCGGCGACGGGGATTCCACGACTTCATGATTCAGTTCGGCGGCGACATGTACGTGGCTGGACATCGTGGCGATCGTCCGTGGAGACTGGGTATCCGCGATCCGCGAGGTCCGGTGGATCGCAGCTTTGCGGCGCTCGATCTATCGGACAGCACCTTCAGCACGTCGGGCGATTACGAACGGTTTTTTATCAAGAACGGACGCCGGTATCATCACATCCTCGATCCGGACACCGGAGAGCCGGCCGGGGGATGCCGCAGCGTCACGATCGTAACCGACCGCGCGGTTATGGCCGATGGACTCTCGACCGGCGTGTTCATTCTGGGACCCGAGGCGGGTATGGCGCTGATCGAAAGGCTGCCCGGCATCGAAGGTGTTATCGTTAGCTCGAAGAATGAAGTGCTCGTTTCGTCGGGGCTCAAAGGCCGCCTGATCGCGATCGCCCCGCCGACGGATGCGCCATAACAAGGAGCCAATATGTCCATCAATAGGATTTTCATCACTCTCGCGGCTTTACTTCTGACCTTGTTTCCGAATGCGCGAGCCGCCGCGCAGGGCAAGCTTGGAGCCGCGAAGAGCATCCGGTGCACATTTCCTACTATTACAACCGGTTCATGGAAGGATGGCAAACCTGAAGCTGCAGTGAAACCGGCGAGCCTGGTGCTGGAGTTCGAATCGATCAATACTGACGAAGGGAGCGCTCAGCTCAAAGGCGGATATGGCACGTACGACATTATTGTGCGCCTGGCAGGAACGTACTTGCATTTCATCCAGGCATTCCGCGATGGACCTCTTTACACGACGACCGTTTTCGAGATGGAAAGCACGAAGGGAAAGTTAAGGGCCGTGCACTCCAGGCACGAGTATTACCCTACGGCGCTGCCGGGATTTACCTCGAGTCCGGAGCAGTACTATGGGGAATGCGAGATTATGAACTAGTCGCGCGAAGCGCATCCGAGACAGCCGCGGAGCGGCGTGAGAGTGTAGCCCCCGGGCGCAAGCCCGGGGTTTCTGTGCGGTTAAATGAGTCAGCCCCGGAGGGGCAAAAGATTTCAAAGATTCTTTCGCCCCTTCCGGGGCTTGAAATCCAAAACAACACCTACCCCGGGCTTGCGCCCGGGGCCACACTCTAGCGCCGCTCCGCGGCTACGGCTACTTTGCTTCTTCTCGCAAGGATCAGCCAGTGCGGGCACTTCTGCCTATCCATGTAGAGGCGCTCGCAGTCGTCGCACCGGACGCACTCGCTCGCAACGATTTTCGGCCCGCGAATCGCTCCCCACTCGCACTTCTTTTCGCAGATCTTGCAGGTGTTGCATTCAGACCAGCGCTTGATCCGAAACACCGTCAGGTTCGATAACAGGCCCAGGAAAGCCCCGACCGGGCAAAGGAACCGGCAGTACAGGTTCCTGACAAAAACCGTCGCAACCAGCAGGGTCGCAAGACCGATCCACATACCGGTCGTGCCGACACGGGTGAACATCCAGAACGGCTCGACGTATCTGTAGATGGAAATGTCGCTCGTCGCGAGGAAATATAGGACCGTCGCTCCAAGCAGACCGTACTTGATGTACGCCGCACGCTGCTCGATCCGGCTCGGCAATTCAAACCGAAGCTTCGCCGGAACGATTCGATCCATGAGCTGCGTCATCGCCCCGAAGGCGCAGATCCGGCCGCAATATAGCCGGCCCCACAACACGGTTGTCACGAGCGTGAAGACTGCAAATAGATACCACGCCAGGTTGTGTCTGAACGGCGGCAGATTCCACCGAGTCAGCGCAAAGACGTTCACGATCGTGATCAGTTGGCTCCGTGTGAATCCGAGATAGACGACCGAGACCGCCAGTGTTACGTATTTCAACCGCTCGCTCTTTCTGAAAAAGCTCACGAGGGCCAGCGTGGCAAACGCAGCGAACAACGCCATGTCTGCGGCTTGATCTTTGACGTCCTGCGCCCAGCTTGGAGCCGCTTCGTCGTCGGCAGGAAAATCCCACGACTGCCCCTGAAGCGCATGGACCGGAGGATTGGCGACGAGCGTCAGCAGGAACGTGAAAAGAGCGGCAATGACGAGCCGAATCGCAACGCGCCGGATCATTTGACCTGGCCGTCCGGCGTGAGCAGTTGGCGCGCGATGCGCCGCGCACTATTTCTGATGGCGCGCGTGGCGCTGTTGATGCTGATCGTGGCGCGGGAGACGGCGTCTATGTCGCCGCCAACCTTGAATGGATCGCGGATGTTCTTACTTTTGAACTGGGCGGCAAATTGGGGTGGCTCCACAGAGAAATCGCCGTACGGCTCGTGGTGCTCGACGACGAGAATGCCCGTAAGGATTCCCTTCGTGTCCAAGCCTACCAGCATCTTGATCGGCCCATCGTACCCCCGCTCCAGTGGCTCCAGTTCCGTCGTCCAGAATACGAAGCCTGCTACGTTCTTCGAACCCGGATCGCTAAAAGCGGTGAAGTGCGGCGGACTTCCTCCCTTGAGGGAAAACCCCGACGCTCCGGGAAAAACCTGCTTGAGCTGGCCCTGCAGCTTCGAATCTACAGACGCCTGGCCGGCGGCAAAAGACAGCACTGCTCCTGCGACCAGCAGCGTAAAGACGACATTCCGCATCCATCGCTCCTCTGGCGCGGCGATTATACCCCAGCGCGGGCGCGAAACGCCGGGTACTCCGGCCCGCATTGTCATTATCTGCGGAAGTGGGTAGAGTAACCTGCCTTGAAAGGCCAGCCCCTTAAAACGAAAGGCGAAACCTTGGCAGATCCACGAACACCGGATCCAGGCGACCAGCCCACCGTCGGCTTCATGCCTCCCGCCGCCGATGTGTCGTACCGGTATGAGGTGCTGAACGAGGTCGGTAGCGGTGGCATGGGAATCGTTTACAAAGCGCGCGATCGCGAAACCGGCGCAGTCGTCGCGCTGAAAGTTCTACATCCGGAAATAGCAGCCCAGCCGCAACTCATCGAACGATTCAAGACCGAGCTTTTGCTCGCGCGCAAAATAACCCACAAGAACGTTTGCCGCGTGTATGACCTTAATCGCTTCGGCAGCGTTGTTGCGATCTCGATGGAATACATCGAAGGGGAAAGCCTGAGAACGCTCCTCGGTCGAGTCGAAGGGCTCTCGACTCGCCATGGACTGAAAATCATCCATCAAGTCATCGCCGGGCTCGCTGAAGCCCACGCTCAGAGTGTGATTCACCGTGACCTGAAGCCGGAGAACATTCTCATCGCGCAAGACGGGACCGTCAAAGTCGCGGACTTTGGTGTCGCTCGATCGGTCGAAACCGGCGCCCCACAAACCGGAGCGATTGTTGGAACACCCGCTTACATGAGCCCGGAGCAGGCCGAAGGAAAGTCCGTTGACGCGCGCACGGATATTTACGCGCTGGGCCTGGTGATGTACGAGATGTTCTGCGGGCAGCCGGCGTTCAAGGGGGATACATCGATCGCTGTCGCGTTGAAGCAGGTTCAGGAACTACCAACGCCGCCGCGGCAGCTGGACCCATACGTTCCGGAGTTTATCGAAGCAGCGATCCTGAAGTGCATCGAGAAGAATCCGGCGAAACGTTTTCAGTCCGCCGGCGAATTGGATGCGGCCCTCACCGGCAAGCAAGAAGCCGCAACCGTTGCTGTGAGCGATGGACGGGAACCTGCAATGCCCGTTCGACTCACTCGCTGGGAACCGAGGGACGGACTTCTGGTTCCTTTGGCGGCCGTCGGCCTGCTGCTGTTCTTCAT
>QHXD01000452.1 GCA_003223895.1 Acidobacteriota bacterium | reverse complement strand
TCGGCGGCGTAGTCATAAGCTCCGTTGTTGTCGACGGTCCAATTCATGAATTGAAGATGGCTGTCGCTTCCGACGGCGTTCGTGTCGAAAAAATCCGCGATGCCCAATTTGCCGAAATAAATTTCGATTCTCTTCTCCGGTTTTACGGGCATCAATGACAGGAAATTACGCTCCGCAGGTACGCTTTCTTCACCGAGAGCAATCGTTTGATGGAACAGAAGCCGTGCAAGATAGGGTTTCGATCCCAGTGTTGGATTGCGTACCACATCCAGGTTCGTGAAGCCGGCAAGGCCAAATGCATCGCTGATGCCTCGGCCTCCGGCACTTTCCAGATCAAACAGGATTTCGGTGGACTTCGTGACCCGCACGCCCGTATACAACGTCAAGACACTCGACGTGGCCTTTTCGCGGGCGGGTTGAAGACTGTGCTCGCCGGTGTATTTCGCGAAGAAGCTGGGATGCTGCTGGTGAATCGCGTTGACCTGCCCGGAGATCCAAACGCGGGAATCGTCGGAATGGTCGAATAGGGCGGGTTTGTCCTGGTCCTGACCAAGCAATAACGGGGCGACAAGAAGCAGCAATCCGATCACGTAAGCCCGCCTTTACTGCAAGATTCGATAGCGGCCAAAACATCCTGGAGCTGTGGAGCTTCGCGTTGATGCGGGCTCACCGCGATCGAGCAAATTTCCCCTTTACTCCCGACAACGAACAGCGATCGCCTGGCCAGGTTGATCGTGTCGATACCGACAGCCTGGTACACGCCGTAGGCTCGCGTCACCTCTCGTTGTTCGTCGAGGAGGATCGGAAACGGATACTTACGCTTGTGTACGTGTTCTTTGCCCTTGAACAAGCCGTCGATCTTCTGCCCCGCGATGAAGACCACGCTTGCATTGCGCTTCGTGAATTCCTGATAAGCGGACTCAAACTGAGTCATCTGGTTTACACAGTTCGGTCACCAGGTTCCACGAATGAAAACGATCACGACCGGTTTGCCGCGAAAGTCAGACAGCCGGATGATGTTCCGATCCACGTCAGGCAGCGCAAAGTCCGGCGCGGCGTCGCCCCGCTTCAGAGTCTGGGAAGTTGTTTTGAGCATCAATCGTAAAATTAGCCACAAAAGCACAAAACACAAAAGCCTTTTGTGAATTTTGTGTCTTTAGCGGCTGTTATAATTTTGGTTTGTACTTCCATGAATCCCACGGTAGAAGCCAAACTCAAACAGATTCCGCCGGGACCCGGTGTGTATCTCTACAGGGATGCAGGGGGCCAGACCATCTATGTTGGAAAGGCCAAATCGCTACGGAATCGTGTACGGACGTACTTTCAGGATTCGAGGGACCTGGACGAACGCAAGGATCAGATGATGGACGCCATCGAGGATCTCGAGTTCATCATGACGGACACGGAAGGCGAGGCGCTGGCGCTCGAAAATAACCTCATCAAGCAGCACAAGCCGAAGTACAACATCCTGTTGCGTGACGACAAGACGTACCCTTTCATCAAGCTCACGGCGAACGAGCCATTTCCCCGCGCCATCATTACGCGGCGTGTGCGCAAGGATGGGGCGTTGTACTTCGGTCCTTTTTTTCCGGCGGGCCTCGCGCGAAAGACCCTGAAGCTGATCGAGCGATACTTTCTGATCCGCAATTGCAACATCACGATCGATGGGAAGCGTCCCCGGCCGTGCCTGCAGTATTACATCCATCGATGCCTCGGCCCGTGTGTTGACGGCCTGACATCGTTTGCGCAGTACCAGGAAGCCGTAAAGGACGTGAAACTCCTTCTCGAGGGCCGGAACAGCGACCTCATCAAGCGGCTCGAGGCCAAAATGGAAGAAGCAGCGGCCGGCGAGCAATACGAGATGGCGGCGCATTATCGCGATGCGATTGAGACCATGGAGACGCTCGCAGAACGGCAGAAGATGGCAGTCATGGGTTATGACGATATCGATATCTTCGGCTACCACCAAGAAGAAAACATGGTTGCTGTTTCCATCTTCCACATGCGCGGCGGCAGGGTAGTGGATAAGCGCGAGGTATTCTGGGAAGACCAGGAGAGCTTCGACCCCGATGAGTTCTTTGGCTCCGTCCTGAAACAGTATTACGTGGATGCGCCATTCATTCCCGTGGAGGTTCATGTTCCGGCGGACTTCGAAGATCGTGCACTGCTCGAAGAATGGCTGTCCGGACGTCGCGGACGCAAGGTCGAGATCCGTACGCCGCAGCGGGGTGGTAAACGCGAGATGATGGAGCTGGTCAATCGCAATGCGCGACTTTCATTCCTGCAGCGATTCAGGGCGGCCGCGCCGTCGCCGGCGGCGATTTCGAAGGAGGTCGAGGAAGCGCTCGATCTCGAGAAGCCGCCGCGCCGCATCGAATGTTTCGATATTTCCAACCTGCAGGGAAGCGACGTCGTCGCATCGATGGTGGTATGGGAGGACGGACGCATGAAGAAGTCTGATTACCGGCGATTCATCATCCGCTCACTCTCCGGCCTGCCCGATGATTTCCAGAGCATGCGCGAAGTTGTGAGCCGCCGGTACAAACGCGTGCAGGAAGAAGGCCTGGGTATGCCCGACCTCATCCTGATTGACGGCGGTATCGGGCAACTGCACGCGGCCCAGAGCGCTCTCGATGAACTGAACATTGTGGACCAGACCCTGGCCAGCATCGCGAAAAGAGAAGAGATCATTTATGTGGCGGGGCGCGAAGACGAGCCGATTGTGCTGGAGCGGCGGTCACCTGTCCTGCGGTTGATCCAGCAGATCCGCGACGAAAGCCATCGGTTTGCCATCAACTTCCATCGCGAACGCCGGGGACGCCGGACCATCACCTCCGAACTTGCCGAAATCCAGGGCGTCGGACTGAAGACAACGCAGAAGCTTTTAACCCATTTTGGATCGGTGGCAAAAATCCGGAAAGCGACGGTGGAGGACCTCCAAGGAGTGGTAACGAAACCCCAGGCGGAAGCAGTCTGGAGACACTTTCACTAAAGTACAACTCCTTTGGGTCTTTGTGGTTGACCTGCCTTCCTGCTAGTATTGGCGCCAGGTATTTTCGAGGAGAGCGAACATGAGCGAGAACAGTGGTGGTGCCGGCGACAAGGTCCTGTATTTCCTGGCCGGCGCCGGAATTGGTGCGGCTCTTGCCGTCCTGTTTGCGCCGAGGTCCGGGCGTGAAACACGCGACTGGATTTCGAGCACGGCGAATGATGGCAAGGATTTTGTCGCCAACAAGGTGAATGTAGGCCGTCAATTCGTGGAAGACAAAGGACGAAAAGTTAGCGACGACTTCACCAGCTTTATCGACAAAAGCAAAGAAGCGGTTCAACGCCAGAAGGAGCAATTGACGGCGGCGTTCGAGGCCGGCAAGGCAGCGTACCGCGAAGAGAAGGGACTTCCACAAGACTAAATGGAGGGTAGCTTGGAAGGCTTGCTGACGCTCTTTGTAGCGCTCACTGCACTGGCAGTTATCACTCAGGCCGGCGTTCTGGTGGGGATCTACATCATGTCCAAACGGCTTTCGGAACAGATCGAGCGCTTCATGAAGGAAACGCGCGAAATGATCAGTCCGATGAAGTCGATCACTGAAAACCTGAGGAGTGCCTCGGCCAACCTCGTCGAGATCGGACTTTCGGCGAGAGAACAGTTCCGGCGTGTTGAGGCGATGGTGACGGATACCGGCGAAGCGCTGCACATCCAGCTCGAGAGGTTCGACCGCGTCAGTCAGAACGTGGTAGGGCGGATCAATGAAACGGCGGAAATCGTTCAGGATTCCGTCGTCCGTCCCGTGCGCGAGATTGCGGCTTTGGCCAAGGGCCTTACTCGGGGCTTCGAAACATTTCTTTTCCGCAGAGGCCGCAGCACCGTCGACCAGGCGCGCCAGGACGAAGAGCTTTTTATATG
>QHXD01000458.1 GCA_003223895.1 Acidobacteriota bacterium | reverse complement strand
AAGTTTTCTCGAAATATTGGACTGCACGCTCGCGTTGGCCCATCGCGAACAGGGTGTTTCCCATGTTGTTCCAGGCCGGCCAATATTGGGGATTCTTCTCGACCGTCCGTTCATAGTAAGCCAGGGCTCTGCTCCAATTCTGTTGCCTCTGCTCAATGACTCCGAGGTCATACGTGGCCTCGACAAAATCCGGCTGAAGTTCCACCGCGTGAAGGAACGCCGGACGTGCCTTCGCGGGGTCGGTGTTCAGATACGCTCCCCCAAGGTTGAACCAGACGCGGGCTTTGCCGGGAGCACGTTTGACCGTGTCCTCCCAGAGCGCAATTTCCGACGACCAGACCGTTCCGCGCCGGATGGTCAGCACGCCGAGTATCAGAAGCAAGGCGACTGCTATCCAGGTGCGCCTGGGTGCTCGCGAAAGCAACCAGGCAGCCAGCAGCGAGAATGCAAGCATCGGCAGATATAGCCGGTGCTCGAAAGCCGCGTCCGTACTGGGGATGATGCTGGAGGTAGGTGCAAGTAAGATGAAGAATGCGAGGATCGAAAACCCGGGCACACGCCAGCGCTCGTGCCGGAAGAGCCACCAGGCGGCGCCAGAGATCGCCAGAAGACCCGCGATGTGAAGGACTCCACCCGACGCTGGAAACTCGTATTCGAGCGACTGAGGATATGGGAAGAATAGTAATCTCAGATAGGTGTAAATCACACGAGTCTCGGCAAGGAGATACTTGAGTGGGCTGATTTGATCTGCAGCGCCGACGCCGACGGTCTGCTCTTGCCAATACACAAGAATGCCCAAAGTCGACACTGCCAAGACGATCGCACCTGCGAGGAGCGCAATTCTGTAGCGGCGGTCCGCGGAGCGCAAGCGCGGTAGCGCGCAGCCACTATAAATGACCGCCGAAAGCCGGCGCTCATAGAGCGCCGCTACAGCCAGAGGTATCGCAATTGCGGACTCCTTCCCCTCAAAAGCAAGAAAGAAAAACAGCACCGCCAGCCAGTGCCTTCGCTCGACAAGCGCGATCAATCCCAGCAGCGAAAAGAAACACGCGAGCAATACCGACCGCTGGTATATGTAAAGCACCGCTTCGCTCTGAATCGGGTGAACCAGGAAAACTGCCGCTGCGGCGATCGCGATCCATCTTTCAAAAAACCGGCCAAGAAGAAAGAACAACAACACGGCGTTCGCGATATGCAATGCCACGTTGACAACGTGATAGCCCCCAGGACTCACCCCGCCGACCAGATGATTCAGGTAAAAACTGAAGAATGTGAGCTGTCTTAGATAAAGCGGATTGAAGAAATGGGACCAACGCGCCGGATTCGTGACATTGCTGTCCCCGGTGATCAGCGTGTCGTCGAAATGAAACGGATCGTTGAAGGACGCGCCGAAAAGCAGAATTCCGGCCAGAGCCAATCCAGCCGTCACTTTCATCGCGTTCGGGTCGTTGCTCAGCTTCATGTCGTGTGTGTTATATTTCGGCACGATTATATGAGAGTTGCTCTGGTCCACGACTGGTTAAACGGGATGCGCGGAGGGGAAAAAGTCCTGGAATCGCTCCTGGAAATTTATCCCCAGGCCACCATTTTCACGTTGCTCCACGAGCGAGGAAAGGTATCACCGCGGATTGAGTCGCACGCGATCGTTACCTCCTGGTTGAACCGTGTGCCGGGTATTTACCGCCATTACCGCAATTTCCTGCCGTTGTTTCCATTGGCCGTCGAATCACTGGACTTGCGAGGATTCGATCTCGTCATCAGCTCTAGCCATGCCGTTGCCAAGGGAATCCGGACCCAGAGTGCAGTGCACATTTGTTATTGTCATACGCCGATGCGGTATGTCTGGGATGCCGAAGACGATTATCCGCTGAGTCCCCTGCGCCGTGCAGTGTTCGGCCTTGTTCGCCGTCGTCTTCAGAAGTGGGACTGCGAGGCGGCCAATCGCGTCGATCACTTCGTTGCCAATTCCCGGTTTGTTCGCGAGCGAATCCGCGAATACTACGGCCGGGATGCTGAAGTGATTCCTCCGCCGATCGACACGCGATTTTTCACGCCGTCGAACGCAGTTGCCCGCGAGGACTTTTACCTGGCCGTAGGGGCATTGGTTCCGTACAAGCGATTCGACATTGTTGTGAAGGCGTTCAACAAACTGGACCGCCGGCTCGTCATCGCAGGGACCGGTCCCGAGCTCAAGAGCCTTCGCAACATGGCCGGAAGCAACATTGACGTGCGCGGCTGGGTAGCCAACGAAGAGTTGCGCAGCCTGTACCGGAGAGCGCAAGGTCTCGTCTTTGCAGCGCGCGAAGATTTCGGCATGGTGACCGTCGAGGCCCAGGCATGCGGTTGTCCCGCCATCGCATTTGGCGCTGGCGGATCCTCGGAAATAATTCAGGACGGAATGAATGGAGTCCTTTTTTCGGAGCAGCATCCGGATGACGTGATCCGGGCCGTGCGCCGATTTGAAACGATGGGATGGCCTGCGGAGCAGGTTCGATATCGAGTGGAGACATTTTCACGTGAAGCCTTCCAAACCGGGATCCGGAAAGTCATCGCAGAGCGGACCGGCAAGAAACCGGAACGCCGCAGCCTCGCGGCTCGGCCAGCATAAGTCGGTCTCGGGCTGGCCGGGCGGGGTCAAGAGATCGGCGGATGTTCTCGTTTCCGTCGCGGCTCTGGTCGTGCTCGCGCCCCTGCTGATATTGATCGCCGCCACTGTGAGTCTCGCAGACCGCGGACCCATTCTATATCGGCAAAAACGCATCGGCCTTGGGGGCCGGCGTTTCACGATAATCAAATTCAGGACCATGCGGGAAGATGCCGAACGCGACCTGGGCGCGATCTGGTCTGTACCGGATGATCCCCGCTGCACACGGATCGGTCATTATCTGCGGCGGTTTGGTCTTGATGAACTTCCACAGCTTTGGAATATCCTGCGTGGGGAGATGAGCCTTATCGGGCCGCGGCCCGAACGCCCCGAATTCACCCGCGAATTCCGAAGAGAACATTCCCAATATGACCTGCGCCACACGGTCAGACCCGGCCTGAGCGGCTACGCACAGGCGTATGGCTGGCGCGGGCAGACGAGTCTCGAAGAGCGCCTCCTTCACGACCTTTACTACGTGAAGAACTGGTCGCTCGGCCTGGACGTTTATATCTTTTTCTTAACGCTGGTCCGCGGATGGAGCGAGAGGACGCGGAACGGCGTTTAAGATCGTCTCTCAAACGCCATCCCGGTGCTCGCTACGCGTTGGACGTGGCAGTTCCGGTTGTTGCTGGAGCTGCATCACTCGGCCGAGGAGACTTCCGCAAAATTTCAATGACTTACGGTGCAATGAGTGTTCACGCCAGGCCGAATCCATCTACGTTGGCGTAGATGCATCTACGCCGGCGTAGATGAGCAAAGGACTTACGGGCGCTGCAAACTTCGCAACGCCCTTGCGAAATTTGCTACAGCATTCCAAAAGATGTCGATGTCTCGCCGAAGATTGCTTAGGCTTGACCTGCTCTAACCCGGATTTCTCACGGTTCCGGCACGAAGACGGGGAACCAGCCGCGGATTACGCAAATTACGCGGATGCAGATGTGAGGCTCAACGGACAGCTTGCAAATCTGCATCCGCGTAATTCGCGTAATCCGCGGCTGGTTCCCATTGCCCGTCGGCCGTCAGGCACGTCTATTGGTGAGAAATGCGGACTAAGATGGCGCGTTTGTGGCTGACCATGTGAAGTTTGAGCCGGCGCGGCTCGAGAACTACGTCGCAATCGCCTGATTTCGCTGCGTCGCCTGCCTTCCGCCGAAGGTACGATCCGAGCACCGTTCGGCTGAACCGCTCCAGCAGTTGGGCGGGACCCCATCGGAGCACACTTTCCATTAGCGCCTTGATCCGGATAACACTGACGGTGCAATGCAGGATTGAAGTTCGGGAAATGCCGCCAGACGAAGGGATTCATTTCCGTGAACCGGTCGTAAACCGCTTTGCCGAAAAATGGTTTGAGGGATGCGACCTGCTGCGCGGTGAATGCGTCGTGCTCGAATAGCGGGAGAGCCGCGTCGCTGATGAGGTAGTTCATGCAGAGCAGCTCGCGGAGACCTTTCAGTTTGGCCCAGACCGTGGCGAGCAGAAAGACCCCCCAAAGCTTGCCGTCTTCGACAACCATGAAGAGATCGAGGTCTTCGCCGGTTGTCATGTTACGGTGCGCGGTCGAGCCGGAGAAGGCAACCATCCGAACGAAAGGTATCGAGGCCAGCGTTCGAAGATCCGGCTGCGCGTTTTGAATCGCCTCGTCACTGATCCGTTCGCGAGCGGCCCGGAGTTCGAACAAGGCCGGGTCGGACTGAAGTTGGAGTAACTTCAGACCTTCCGTGAATGTCGTCTCGTCCACTTCCACGTCGAAGAGCCGTTCGCGCAGTTCGTCATTCGTGAGCGGATATTGAAACAACTTTGCATAGGCGATTGTTTTGCCTATCGCATTCGTCAATTCGTCCGAACGCGGAGTAATTATCCTTTTCCTCAATGTAGTCGCGGGCTTTAGCCCGCGTTCAACAGCTTCTCGATAAGCCTCCAGGGTCAATCGTGCTGTCGTCTCCCAGGAGAATTCCGCTGCCCGCCGCAGTCCCTTCCGCGACAGTTCCTCTCTCAACCTGGTGTCCTGTGCCACTCGCTCCATGGCCTCGAGAATCGTCATTCCGAAGCCCTCCAGCAGCGACGGATACACAAACGCCGTAGCACCACTGAAGAGTCCCGGCAGTTCGGCTCGCGGCACATATCCCAGGAACTTCACTTCGCCGTTGAGTCCAAGCGATCTCGCCTTCTTTTCAACAGCACCGCCCCGATACCAGCTATCCCCGACGATCACCAACTGATGCTCTTTACGCGGCATCCGGGCAAACGCCTCGATCAACCGCTCCAGGTTCTTTCTCGGCTCGAGATTTCCTACGTAAAGAAAATATGGATTCCGAGGACGCACCGGCACCGGCAAAAACTCCGGCGACGCCGCCAGGGGCGTCACGCGAATCCGATCTTCCGAAAGACCAAGGTGACGAACGATCTCCCACTTGGAATACTCGGAATTTGTGAGGATCAACCTCGCCTTCCGCGCAACTCGCGGGATCAGTGGCCTCGTATAAATGCGCTTGGCCAGAGGATGGGAGTACCGCAGGACTTCCAACCCCATGTCGTGGATCGTCACCACGTACGGGCGGTCTTCCGATATCGGCGCCAGGAAGTTTGTGTAGTGGCAAAGGTCCGGCTGAACCTTGTCCAGAATCCTCGGCAAGATCGCATGCAGATAAAACGCGCGGATCGGGAAGTGAAATGAATTCGTGAATTTCAGATTTCCGTTCGACGACGCAATATCGAGTTGCACAGGCTGATGCGAAAACACGTAGAACTGATCGGCGTGATTCATTGAGAGCATCGCCTTCAACAATTCTTCGCAGTAATAACCCACCCCGGACTTGCGCCCGTGCAGGACTGTGCCGTCAAAGGCAATCTTCATTGGAATACAACCAGGCCCTTCGCTTCTCAGTGGGGGTGTCGGGAGGCCGCATGTCTCTTACAGGCCGTTTATCAAGCATGCTCATGAGTCAACGGCTTCGGCTGTGTGCGACGGAAAGACGCCGCGTCCATGGCCGCAACGCCGGTTCGGGCAACGGCGATCTTGATCGCCTCCTTGGCGATTCTTCCATACGGCCGATTCTTGGAACGCCACATCTTGGCAACGTTCACTTCCTTAACAAGCCATCGCACAGCGAACCAGT
>QHXD01000457.1 GCA_003223895.1 Acidobacteriota bacterium | reverse complement strand
ACCTTTTTCAAACAGCAGCGAACTGGTGACGACGATAATCACGCGCACGGGCTGTTCCTTCGATGAACTATCGGCAGCGAGCCGCTGCGCCAGAACTTCACGGAAAAATGCGCCGTTGCTTTTTCGGCCTTCGAGCGCCTTCGCGCTGATGAGGGTGCTGTTGGCTTTCGTGAGTGCCTCGGTCAGAGCCTTCCAGTCGATCTTTTGAAAGTCTTTCTGCTCGAAAAGCACTTCATGCCGGGAGAGATCGAGCCCCGTAGCGGAAATCGAACCCGCACTCAATTCCAACTGGGATAGTGCAGCCAGTGCCCCGATTGTATTCAGGTTGTGATTGCGAATCATACGCCCACGGTTGGCCCATTGTTCAGGAGGACTGAGTGTGGCTGTTCTTGACGGGGAGGAAAAGTTCACTCGATAAAAAGCCAAGCCCGCCGTCCTCAGTTTGCTGCGGGAACTCAACAAGTGGCAGATGTTGAAAGGCAGTGGGCAAGGGATCATTTCGGATTTCAGCAACCCTGACGCGGCGCTTTGCGACATTGTGCTTTCCGGTCTTCCGGTCATAGAGCACCAGCCATAACAGATAATCACCCGGCTGAACCGAAACCCGCATCAGGAACTGCGCCTCCACGTTTTTAGGCAGTTCTTTTTCGATGGTGTTGCGCAGAACGATCGGTTCATTGAGCCATTCGGCATCGGGACTGCTGATGCGGCTCACCAGGTACAGGTCATGCTGGTTTCCCGACCGGTTGAGATCCTTGCCGTTGATGCTCGCGAAATACGTGACTTCCAGGCGTTGATCCATCCGGAGTTGCGCTTCCCGGACTGTGACCCGCCACGGGATTTCGACGCTCTCACCAGCATTGAGCCAATCGGCAATCGGAATCGATCTGAGATTGAATTCAGAGTCTTCGGACGCGAAGGCGCCGGCCGGGGCGCAAATGATGAGAAAAAGTACGAAAAACGGTCGAGCCATTTTGCCAACTCTACCACTCGCGACCTTGAGATTTCAGCTTGAACTTGATCGATAAATCGTTGGGATCGATGAGGGCAGCGCGCTGATAAAGAGCGACCGCCTCCTGGTGCTTTCCCATATTCTCCATCAGCATTCCCCAGTCGAACAGGAGGCGAGCATCAGGAAACTGAGTCTCTTCCACTGCGCGCCTGTAGGTGTCGGAAGCACTTGCCAAATCGCCTTCGTTTTCGAAACACTCCGCCAGAAGCCAGTGAACGGACGAATTATTCGGCTGTATCCTCAGGGCTTCATCGATGGATTCGCGTGCGCGATCACAGTTGTGGTCCAACTTCATTTGCACGCCGGCGAGTCCAAGCAACAGCGGTGCATTTCGTGCCACTGTCAGTCCGGACTCAAATTGGACTCCCGCCTCGGATGCAAAACCCCCATCCAGCAGGGCCACGCCAAAGCCTTGACGGCCTCGGATATTGTTCGGAAACACACGCACCATATTCTTATAGAAGGTGTAGTTGTCCTTCCAGACGTAGTTGTGACTGATACACAGGACGGCTGACACGGCTAAGATCCCGCCGAGAAAGAGAAACGTCGCGGACAGCAAGTCGCTTCGCCCGGCGATACCGGCCACGGCTTCGGTGTGCGCCGGATGAGCGAGGTAGATTGCACTGGCCGCCCAGGCGGCAGGACTTGCCCACAGGAAGCTGCGGACCAGGAGAAACACAAGGTAGCCGTTGATCGCGTGCAGGACGAGATTGGTCAGGCGAAAGCCGGGAGCCCATCGATGCCAGAGCGAGTACTCGATTGAGTAACCAAGGATGACGAGCGGGCGATAGATGCCTTCGCCGCTCTTCTCACCCCAGAATGGGGTTTTGAACGTTTGAAGCGGTTGGATGGTTCGTATGTCCGGGTTCGCCGCGACGATCAGCGAATCATCCAGGATGAAGTCGTTTGCAATGGAATTGGCATAACAGATCGCAACAATAACGAAACAGAACAGCAGGCCCCGAATCGGGAACTTGCCATCAGCGCCCATTGACTTCCTCGAGATACTCCGCATCGATATTGACGAGCCAGGGATCAAACTTTCCAAGCCCCAGAGCGCTTCGTGCAGCCAGCAAGCCCGTCGCGATCGCGTGGTCCTGGTTGTTGTACTTGAACATGCCGGAGCGGCCGATCGGCAGCAGGTTTTCAAAATCCTTCAGCCAGGATTTCACCAGACCGATATGTTTTTCGTATCCGATTTCCATAACCGGATATGCCTTGGCGCTGCGCACAACGAATCCCGCGAGCGCCTGTTTATCAGAGCGGATCAGTTTCATTTGTTTCATTTCCTGCAACGCGAGCGCGATCAGGGCTTCATCTGTTGAACTCCATACGGAGTCGCCGCGGGTCGCAAAGTATTCCGCCGTGACGGGACTGATTTCCGCAACGCTACCGGCCATGACGGGAGAGAAATTCCGATAGTTCGACAAGCGCGCCATCTTCACTTCTTTCGAGTGAATGTAAATCCAATTGTCAGGAAAAGGCACACCTTGAAGCTTGATATGAATTCCAAGATGGTCACGGAACTGCAAGGCCCGGCAGGCCGCAAGTACAGCATCAGGGGGCGGCGGGTCCATCATTTCGACCACACACCGTCGACGCCTTGTATCACGAGCGATCGAACTCGTCCGCCTTCTCGAAGTATTCGTTTCACGCGGGAGTTCGTTTGCACGATGCCGCCACGTTCCTCGATGATGGACCGCATCTTTTCATAGAGCTGACCGGAGCCTAATCTGGGGAACAGGAACTCGTTGATCAAACTCTTAACGCGGCCATTGTTGCGGAACAGAGCGTTTCGAGCAGCCTCCGGAAGACTGAGACCTTTGATTCGTTGCGCAGCCCAATCGGCTCCAAGATGCGAACAGGGAATTCCCCAGACTTTTTCCGTGTAGTTCTTGAAAAAGGATTCATAGAGGCGTGCGCCAAACCGGTTGGTGACCCAGTCTTCGAAGGTTCGTTCTTCGCGTGGACTCACGTACTGCCGGATCTGCGAAAGGCCATAAGCGCTGATCACCAGGCCGCATTCCGCCAGGCCAAGCCCGCGCACGACATTGAGGGGTGTGAGGGGATAATCGAAGAGGCGGTTGTTGTAGAGAATGCGCGTCAACCGTTTAACGAGTACGACGTCTTCGGCGAGAATGTCGAGATAGAGTTGATGAACCTCGCGGTTCTTTGTATAGAAACGGTGCGGGCCGATATCGAACAGGCAGCCCTCATGTTCAAGTGTGCGGGCCAGGCCGCCAACCTTGTTCGAAGTTTCAAGAACCATGGCTGACGCGCCATGTTTCGTTAATTCGTAAGCGGCAGCCAAACCGGACGGGCCAGCCCCGATGATCACCGTATCAGACATCGACTTGTAGTTCCTTCCCGAGTACTTAAAATTATAGATGGATCTCCCACTCAGGAGACCACAGGGAAGCAATCATGCGAACGGCATTCGACGTAATTGTTCTTGGTTTAGGCGCCATGGGGAGTGCGTCCGCCTTTCAACTCGCAAAGAAGGGAAGGCGCGTGCTTGGTATCGATCAATTTTCCCCGCCTCATAACCTCGGCTCGTCTCATGGTGGCACTCGCGTCATTCGACAGGCGATTGGCGAGGGCGACGAATACGTACCCTTAGCGCTTCGATCCTACGAATTGTGGCGCGAAATAGAAGCAGCCACCGGAAAAAGCATTCTGGAGACAACCGGCGGATTGATTATAGCCGGTGCCACGACGGGAATACCCATCCATGGCGCGAAAGGTTTTCTGGAGGAAACAATCCGGTGTGCGAAGAAATTTGGGATTCGCCATTCTGTTTTGGATACCAACCAGATCAAAACTCGATTTCCTCAATTCAACCTGATCGGCAATGAGCGAGCTTACTACGAGCCGATGATGGGTTTCCTTCGTCCGGAATTGTGCATCGAGTGCCAGCTTTTTTTAGCGGAGAAACATGGAGCGGAGATCCGAAGGAACGAGAAAGTGTTGGAACTGATACCTTCGTCGCATGAAGTCCTGATCAGGACGTCATCGGGACAGTACACGGCCGAGAAGGTTGTTGTGTCCGCCGGTTCCTGGATAACTCAATTCCTCGAACAGGAATTTGCGGGCTCCTTCAAGGTGTATCGGCAGGCGCTTTATTGGTTTGACATAAAGGATTCATTGGAGCCTTTTCTTCCCGGCAGATTTCCAGTTTTCATCTGGGTGTTTGGCAGGCATCAGGACGATTTCATTTACGGGTTCCCTGCGATTGATGGTTTCGGTGGCGGGGTCAAAGTCGCTTCGGAACAACATGCATTCCAAACCAATCCCGAAACTGTTGAACGTGAGGTCAGAGAGGAAGAAATTGATTCAATTTATCAGCGATATGTACGAGACAGGCTCCCCGGACTAAGCAACAAGTGCGTTAACACCACCACTTGTTTGTATACCAGCACTCCGGATTCCGGATTTGTGATCGATTTTCACCCACTCCATTCGAGTGTTCTTATCGTTTCCCCTTGCTCGGGACATGGATTCAAACACTCGGCGGCTATCGGCGAGGTCGTGGCCGACCTCGCCATCACCGGTCAGAGCAGTATGAACACAAAGGAGTTCAAAATAGATCGATTGGGTCAGTAAAACCTATTTCACAGGAGACAGCGACCCAACGTACGCCGCGATCGCCACAATATCCTCATCGGTCAACTGAGCAACGGGTTTCTTCATCAATTGAGCATCGCCACCGTTTCGCGTGCCGTCCCTGAACAGAAAGAGCTGGCGAGCGACATAGATCGGGTGAAGCCCTGCGAGCCGTGGCACGTTACCCAGGCCCTTCAAGGAATCGCCATGGCAAATATTGCAGGCGATCGTTTTGCCTGAGCCGCCCTTGATTAACGCTTCGCCCTTTGCGATGCTGCCCGGAGGTACATAGGCGATGAACCCGGAGTGTGGATCACGCTTGGTCGCTTTCGATTGGTCCTGCGGGAGGGTAATGATTCGATTTCCTATAGGCTCCGTTCCGCCTGCGGCCAGCGCGAAACGCATGCGTCCCTGACCTACGAAAGTCTTCGGGACCGTGGCGGCTTCCATCACTTTGGTCCAGACGGTGGGTTTCAATGTGGCGAACCATTCGCCGGCCTGTCGTGTTTCCTCGTCCGAAAGTTCCTTTGCAATCCCGTTCATCCGCGCGGCGTCCTTTCGCGCTCCGCTTTTGAAATCTGCCATCTGACGAATGATGTATTCCGCCGTAAAGCCTGTAAGGCCGGCAGATTCCGGGTGGCCCTCTCCAGACATCAGATGGCAGGCACCGCATGCAAGCGCCCCTGCGTGTCCGTGTTGAACGATCTGTGGAGCCGGCGCGTGCTCGTCGGGGTACCAGTCCGGCGGATTGGACAGATCATCGATCTGTTGCGGCGTGTATGCCTTCGTGCTCCCAGGCAAATTCCTGGGCCCGCCCTCCTCGGCCGGAAGAGATCCGTTTATCGCCGGGAAAGCCCAGCTCATGTCCTTACCGGTTTTTTGTTGCTGCCGGGCGCGTCAGCGGTGTGATGTCGGCTCAGGATGAGCAGGTCGCTCAGGCCGCGATCAGCGCATTGGAGTAATTCGGAGAAAGAAATTAGCCGCGTAATTCGCGTAATCCGCGGCTAATTTCTGTCTGTCCCCGAATTCCCATCTTTTACTAGCCATCGGCAAAACTTGCATGCATAGTTTGGCAGAGAATCGCTTTTTACCGCTGGAGGTTCCATCGTGAGGATCATCAATCGCCGCCCCATTCTTCGCATGAGGTTGGTTGTCGTTGTTCTGGCCAGCACTGTGTTCTTCAGCTCGCCATCTTTCTTCGCAGCCGACACCCTTCCCTCCCAACTGAGCGACGACGTGTTCTGGCGCATGGTTTCGGATTTTTCCGAGGGAAGTGGCTCTTTTCGTTTCGAATTCATGTCGAATGAAAGGGAGTTTCAGTCCGTGATACCCGACTTGGTAGCTACAACGAAACCAGGAGGTGTCTATCTGGGCGTGGGGCCGGAGCAAAACTTCACATACATTGCGGCGACTCAGCCAAAGATGGCCTTCATCACGGATATTCTTGATCTACAAGGCAATCTTTGAGATGTCTCCGAACCGTGTCGAATTTGTTTCACGGCTCTTCTCGCGAAAGGTGCCCGCCGGCTTGACCGCGAGGTCCACAGCGAGGGCCTTATTCCAGGCCTACCGGGCGACTGAAGCGGATCGCGAGATGTTTACCCGCAATCTGGAGGCGATAAGGGATCGTCTGAAGAAACTTCATCACTTCGAATTCACCGGCGAGGACGACGCGTCGATTGAATATATCTACAGGACGATCTTCAATGCCGGCGATGCATTCATTTACTCCACCGGAGGTTTCGGCGGCTTCAGAGGCGCGACTTACGCGGACTTGATGACGGCGGCAGACGGGCGAGGAGAAGCCAGAAGCTACCTCGCGACGGAGGAAAACTTTCGAGTGGTTCGCGAGATGGAGCAGAAGAATCTCATTGTACCCGTGGTGGGCGACTTCGCAGGACCGAAGGCGCTCCGGCGGATTGCGCAATACCTGAAAGACCACAATGCAACGGTGAGCGCCTTCTATACATCGAACGTCGAGCAGTACCTCTTTCAACAGGGCGACGACTGGTGGCGCTTTCTTTCGAACGTCGCAACATTTCCAATGGACGCGTCCGGCACCTTCATCCGCAGCGCGCACTTTGCTTACAACAACGGTTCTGTGCAACCGACCAGACAACTCAGCGGTGGGAACTTTGTGCAGTTGCTCTGTCCGATGGCAGACCTTATCAATGCCTTCAATCAGGGCCGAATACAAGACTACGACGACATTATTCGAAGGTCCAGGCCTTGAGTGTCCTCTACGGAATCGACGGCTGCCGGGGCGGATGGCTTGTGGCGCGGGTCGTAGAAGGCAACGAACCCGGACTGCGTCCTGAATTTTTCATTCGAACGAATCTTCAGCCGATATTTGCCGAGGCCGATAAGAAGCGTGCCGAAGGTCGTGCGAAACGATTGGCTGTGCTGGCCGGCGAAGGGATGAGGCTTTCGCTCGATGACATCTGTCAGCAGCGGATTCTGCTGGGGCGTCACCTCGTCCAGGTCGATGACCTCATCGATGCTGCCGCGTGCGTTCTGACCGCGAAAATTGAGGATGGAGATCGTGAGTTGACCCCTTTGATCTCGTGCCACTTCCTGGTGGTAATCTGCAACCCCTGATAAGCCACTCAAAATGCGTTCTTGCAGATGCTGATACTATGTTTGCCAGAGTACATAAGGCTAGAATATATATGTCTGAAAAATGCCGGCAACTGATAGCAACCTGCCCGGCAGTCTAATAGAGGGAGGCCGCCTTCTAATGCAACCGTGTGAGGAGTCATCCGGCAGGAAGACGGCGAAATCGAATCCATGCCAAGTAATGGCGAAAATGAACACGAAGTTTGGGGTCGGTCTCGGCTGTGGATTTGAAAATCGTTCTTGTGAACGCGTGAAGATTCCCCACTGCGAAAGACATCCCCGGCTTACAACGATCTGAAACCGCCGACAAATAGTTGCCGGACAAGGACGTTAGAGCCAGCCTTATGGATGGCCCCGGCGCGTTGGCGGGCAGGTACGGTCCAGTGCCCAGGAACGGCGAAATCAATACAGCATTTGGGGTCTACAAGAGCCTGTGTTGCGAATATGAAATAGTCGTTCGTGAAGGCGCGACTTTTCCTCAGTGCCCCAAGCATCCAAACGTCCCGACTGTCTGGAACGTGTTGGATATCGAAATCCGCCCCTTGCGGGTTACCAGGAAGACCAACCCCGACCCTCCCAACCGATAGCAGATCTTTTTAAGGCATAGACTCCATGACTCTATGCGGTATTGGCATTTCCTCGACTTGTGCGAGTATCGTCAGCTATCCTCATACTTGATCTGCCTCGGCTTACCGCGTCCCTGACAAGTGCATGATTGCCCAGCATACAGACATTCCAGACGTGCTGATAATTGAACCGCGAGTCTTCGGAGATGAAAGGGGCTTTTTTTTCGAAAGCTATAATCAGATCCAGATGGTCCAGTTTGGGATTACAGATGTGTTCGTGCAGGATAACCATTCGCGTTCGGTGAAAAATGTAGTGCGAGGGCTGCATTACCAGATTCAGAAGCCGCAGGGCAAACTGGTGAGAGTCACCGCAGGCGCAGTATTCGACGTAATTGTCGATCTGCGAAGGAGTTCGCCCACGCTGGGCAAATGGTTGGGAGTGGAAATGTCGGCGGCCAACAAACGCATGATGTGGATACCGCGAGGCTTTGCGCACGGCTTTGCCGTGCTCTCGGAATCTGCCGAATTCCAGTACAAAACGACCGACTTCTACGCGCCGCAATTCGAGCGCTGCATCCGTTGGGATGATCCCTCAATTGGTATCGTCTGGCCGCTCGACGGCGACCCGATAGTCTCGAGCAAGGACCGCGGCGGCGTAGCCTTTGCTCAGGCCGAAATGTTCGAATGATCCTGCAATCATTCTTACTCCGATGAAAGATCGAAGCACAAGCACTCGACGTAAAGGGATCATTCTCGCGGGAGGATCGGGCACTCGCCTGTACCCCGTCACAAAGGTCCTATCCAAGCAACTGCTGCCCGTCTACGACAAGCCGATGGTGTATTACCCCTTGTCGACGCTGATGTTGGCCGGCATCCGGGATATTCTTGTGATTTCGACGCCGCAGGATATACCTCGCTTCGAGCAGCTATTGGACGACGGCCGGCGTTGGGGTATTGATATCAGCTACGCCGTCCAGCCTGCTCCCGAGGGCCTCGCGCAGGCCTTCATCATTGGCGAGCGTTTTATCGGATCCCACAGTTCTGCGCTCGTGCTGGGAGATAACATCTTCTATGGGGCCGACCTTCCAACTCAACTTCGCACCGCGAGTGAAACGGATTCAGGTGCCACCGTTTTTGCATACCCCGTGCAAGATCCAGAACGATATGGAGTGGTCGAATTCGATGCGCAGGGCCGTGCCATCGGGTTGGAGGAGAAACCGAAGGTTCCCAAATCCCGCTATGCCGTCACCGGACTCTACTTCTATGACGAACGCGTTGCCGCGATTGCGAAGTCGTTGAAGCCGAGCCCGCGCGGTGAACTCGAGATCACCGATCTGAACCGGCGGTACCTGGAGTTGGGCGCGCTCAACGTGACCGTGATGGGGCGCGGGCATGCGTGGCTGGATACGGGGACGCACGAATCGCTGGTCGAGGCATCGCTGTTCGTGCAGACCATCGAAAAGCGCCAGGGCCTCAAGATCGCCTGTCCAGAGGAGATCGCTTACCGTATGGGCTACATCGATCGCTCGCAACTGGAAACATTGGCGGCTCCGATCGCGAAAAGCAGCTACGGGCAATATCTTTTGGATTTGCTTAAGGAAACGATTTTTTGACTCGATGCGTCTGCGCTCTGCTACTGGCTTAAGGCAGCTTGCGTGCAGTTACTGGGAATGATGGATCCTGGGAAACTTAGCATATTTACGGCCCGGTCTGGTGCTGTAAGCATTGAGGTGAACGGCGCTCCGTACCACAGCCCGTATGATCCGGTCCGTGAGGCAGATAAGTTCTGTTCGGCGCTGAAAGTCGAAGATGCGGACGTCATCTTATTGTTTGGCTGGGGGTTAGGGTACTGCGGTGCAGTCCTCCAAAGGCGAATGAAGCCGGGCACGCGCGTGATTGTTTTTGAGCCGAATGCGGGCCTTTTTGAGATTTCCCGCGCTCATGCCGGTACCCGGGAAGCGTTAAAACACGGGGTTTTTCAATTCGTTGTGGGCGACTCAGTCCGGCAGTTTTTTGACGATTGGGCTCTCAACGGTTGTCGGGAAACCGACCATTTCCTCTGGATCGAATGGCCTCCCGCCGCTGTCCAGCATCGGGAAATGCTCGAATCTCTGAAGGCGGATTTCCGGAAATGCCTGCGGGATAAGGCAGCCAATCTCCTCACGCATTTTCGCAACGGCGAAATGTATTTCCAGAACGCGCTGGCAAACTTTCGATTCCAGGCATCCGCCGACGTCGGCTGGCTGTTCGGGCAGTTCAAGAACGTACCGCTTGTGATCGTTTCCGCCGGACCGTCTCTGGACCGGAACATCGCCGATCTCCGCGGCGCGGAAGACCGCTGTTTCATCCTCTCAATGGACACTTCACTCCGTCCTCTCCTCGCAGCCGGCATCACTCCTCATGCCGTCATGGCTGCGGATCCGAGCGAACTCAATGCCCGCCATATTGCCGGCGCGGTGCCTGAGCAGGTTTACCTGATTGCCGAACAGGGCATTCAGCCGTCCGTCTTGGAATCCGCGGACCGGCGCTTCCTGTTCGGCCTTGGTTTGTTTCCGGATCCGCTGTTCGCGAAGTTTGGTTTTGCGAAGAGTTCCCTCGAAGTGTGGGGCTCGGTCGCCACGGCAGCATTGGATCTGGCTTGCCGCATGGGCAACAATCCGGTCATTTTCATCGGTCAGGATTTTGCGTATTCGTGGGGTCGTGCCTATGCGAGCCATACGATTTTCGATGGTCTGCCATTTTCGGCCGAGTGGTCCGGACCGCTGAAAGAGATGGATATCTGGGGCGAGCTCGTGCACACGACTGAAACCATGATCGCGTACCGGGATTACTTTTCGAGAAAGCTTCGCACTCGCCCGGACATCCGATTCATTAATGCTACGGAAGGCGGCATTTTGCGCCTCGGGGTCGACATACTTCCCTTGCGCGAGGCGCTCCGGCTGACTGGCAAGCGTCGAACCGATGTTGCGGCGATACTCCGCGATAGATATCGTATCCAGCGGACGACGGATAAGGCGCTGACGCACTTCCTTGACGTTTTGCGGTTACGCCGTCAGGACTGCGGCTGCATCTCGGCCTTCCTCGAACTCGTGGCCAAGCAGGCATTGCTCGAGAACGATTCCGGCACGATTCAGAAAAAGATCCAGTGGGGAATACAGCTGATGGAACAAGCAATAGCCGGGTGAGGTGTGTCCTTCAGTGAACATTCTGCACATCACAACCTTCCTTCAGGGCGGAGCAGGATTGGCGATTGCCGAACTGGCGTGCAGTCAGGCCGCTCGAGGACATCAGGTCACCGTGGTTACGAGCCGTACCGAAGAGCAGGACTACAGCAACTATCCCCAGTGGCTGGATCGGCTCGCAACCAGCGATGTCCGCGTTCTGCAAACCGACTCCACGTTCAAGCGCGATATTTCGCTCAACATCGCGGCATTCCAGCATATTCGCAACGCGGTGGACGTCGCGCATTTATCGATCATTCATACTCA
>QHXD01000456.1:8678-12870 GCA_003223895.1 Acidobacteriota bacterium | reverse complement strand
GTGATCAATGCGGCATGGGGTTTGGGTGAGGCGATTGTGGGAGGTTTGGTCACGCCAGATACTTTCGTCATCAACAAGCAGACCGGCGCCGTGGAGTCCAGCACGATCGCCGACAAGGAAGTCATGACGGTGCGTTTGCCTGTGGGCACGCACGAAGAACCTGTACCCGCCGGTAGGCGCCGGCAGCCCGCGCTCGAGCCTCGGCAAGCCGCCGAACTCGCCAAACTCGGCGTCCAAATCGAGCAACTCTACGGTCAACCGATGGACGTCGAATGGGTGCTGTGCGGCGAGCGTCTATTCATCCTTCAGGCGCGCCCCATCACCGCATTGCCCGAGCCACGCGCAGCGCTCGATTGGACACTGCCGCGAGCCGAAGGGCGTTACGTGCGCAAAGCCGTCGCCGAACTGCTGCCCGACCCGCTTTCGCCGCTATTCGCAACGCTGGCCCTGCCGTTTTGGAATGAATCCATGCGCGAGCTGATGAAGCGGATAGGTGCCGCGATGCGGATCCCTGAACACATGGCGATGTTAACGACCATCAACGATTATGCGTACTATGACTTTGGTTTGAGGGCGTTACAGTGGGCACGCTTGATGTCGGCCATGCCAGGATTGATCAGGCGCATCGGCCCGGAATTGCTGCGGCGCGCTGAGGCACGCTGGGCGGACGAAGCGCGCCCGCATTATGCCGGGGTCGTCGGCAAATGGGCGGCGGTCGACCTGAACACCATGCCCTCGACGGAACTGCTTGAAGGCGCGAACGAGATCGTGCGCGCCGCGGCAGACCATTACCTCGTCATCGAGAGCGGAATCCTCCCCTCTGCCTTCATAAGTGAAGCGCTGTTCACGGCGGCATACAAACTTCTCGCCAGACGCAAGGGCGATCCGCCCGCCGTTACATTCATGCTCGGTTTCGATAGCGCGCCGATCCAGGCGGAGAAATCGCTGTATGACCTGGCGGTATGGGCCCGCACTCAACCCGAGGCAGTCATCCGCCTGGAGAGTTCTCAGGAGTTCTCCCGCCGATTTGCGGAACATCTGAATCGCTTCGGCCATGCGGTCTATGATCTGGATTTTGCCAGGAGCGTCCCTGCCGATGAGCCGGCACCCGTGCTGGAAACAATCAAATACTTCATGACAGGGCAGGCGCGCAGTCCATACGAGCGGCAGGCGGCGGCCGCGGCCGCACGTGAGCAGGCTACCCATGAACTGCTTGCGCGCCTGAAAGGGCTGCGCTTGCGGTTGTTCACACGGCTTTTGAAATGGGCGCAACGCTATGCGCCCTTGCGTGAAGACGCGCTCGCGGATGTGGGCCTGGGCTGGCCGCTGCTGCGCCGCATGTTGCGCGAGCTTGGACGGCGATTCGTGGCGGCGGGTATGGTCGCCGAACGTGATGACGTCTTCTGGCTGAAGCTGGAAGAAGCGAAAGCTGCAGCGCGCAGTCTCGATGCGAATCAATCGGTGTCCGATTGCCGTCCTCTCGTGGCGGAACGGCGCTCGAAATGGGAGCGGGAACGCACGGCAACGCCACCCGTGATGTTGCCACACGGGGTGCGCTTCATGGGAATTGATTTCAGTTCCTGGCAGGCGGCACGGACGAATCAGGCCGCGGGTGACGCCATCAAAGGCCAGGCCGCGAGCCCGGGCTGCGCTTCCGGCGTGGCGCGTGTCATTCACGGTCCTGACGAGTTCAACCGGATGCGGCCTGGCGATATCCTCGTCGCCAAAATCACGACGCCTGCCTGGACTACGCTCTTTCCGCTGGCGGCAGCCGTTGTGACCGACGTCGGCGGCCCGCTGAGTCATGGGTCCATCGTGGCGCGCGAGTATCACATCCCGGCAGTGCTCGGTACGGGCGTCGCGACTGAGCGCATCCGCGATGGGCAACGCATCACAGTGGATGGCGGCGCGGGTGTGGTGAAACTGAACCCTTGATGTAGACTGGCGTTTCCCCAAGGGAGGCTCCTATGTGCCGACTGAAGAAGATATCGTCTTATCTGCTCGTTGTAGCCTGTCTGTTCTTCGCAGCAGCGTGTTCATCGCCGGCGAGCGGCCAGGCCGGAACAAACCGCGTGACAGTGTTCGAAGGCGCGCGGCTCATCACGGGCGACGGCACTGCGCCTATCGAGAACTCCGCTTTTGTCGTCGAGAACAACGTGTTCACGCGCGTCGGCCGCCGGGGTGATGTGCAGGTCCCGGCGGGAGCTTTGCGCGTCAACCTCACAGGCAAGACCGTCATGCCGGCGAAAGTCGATCTGCACGGGCATATCGGCTACCAGCACGATTTTGACGGGACGATGGCGAAGGAGTACTTCACGCGCGAGAATCTCATCGATCATCTGCAGCGTCTCGCCTACTACGGGTTCAGCGCAATCGTCGGCGTTGGCGACCTGGTCGACCGCTCAGACCTCCATGGGGGCAGGACGAATTGGGGCGACGTGCCGCTGCGCGTTCGCGACGAGATCATACCCGGGGCTGCGCTCTTTCGCACGACGGGCACGGGCATCGCCTGGCCCGGATCCGGCGCCAACGGTCACCCCTCCAGAATGGACGTGCCGTATCCAGTGACCACGGTCGAAGAGGCTCGAGCGGCGGTTCAAGACAATGTCCGCATGAAACCCGAATTCATCAAGATCTGGGTGGACGACAGAGGCGGCCGCACGAAGAAACTGACGCCGCCACTCTATCTCGCGATCGTCGACGAGGCGCATAAATACAACGTCCCCGTTGCGGTTCACAATGTCACGTTAGCGGATGCCAAGCTGCTGATGAAAGCGGGTGTCGAGGGATGGCTTCATCTGCCGGTTCGTAACGGTGAGGTTCCCGACGATGAATTGCTCTCGATTATCAGGGATCGGATAGCAAGGAGAGATCGGCCGAACCTGTGGTTCAATCCCGGTGCCGGGTCCGCTGCTTCGAGCCGAGAGGACTGGAATGATCCGCTGCTGCGCGAGACCATTTCTCCCCAGCAGATCCAGGAGCATTGGGGCGAACAACTGGCGAAAATGACCCCGCAGTCGGTCGAGCGGGCCAGGCAGAATCTCAAGCAGATGGGAGCCACGAATGCCCTGAAGCTTCGGGCGGCCGGCATGAAGGTCGTCCTGGGAAGCGACACCGGTCAGACCCGCTTCTTTATCGGCTGGATGGGACAACTGGAGTTTGAAAACTGGGTCTGGATGGGCCTGACACCCGCTGAGGCGATTGTCGCCGCCACGCGGGATTCGGCCGAAGCTGCACACATCAACACGGGCATGGTGACAGCGGGGAAGAATGCTGACTTCATTGTCCTGGACGCAAACCCCCTCGAAAACATCGCCAACTCACGCAAAATCAACAAAGTTTACCTTCGTGGACAGGAGGTCGACCGCGCCGCCTTGAAGGCGAAGTGGCAGGCACGTTGGAAGACTGCCGTCAACACAAAATAAACGGTTCTGCAACACTAAAAAATTCGTCTTTTTTTGTGCAAATCCGAGTGGCATTGCTCTAAGATAAGCGTCCCTCCAAATGAGCTGCAATCCACGCTGGGAGCGGGTTTCATCGGATGTGGCTTTGAAATCAAGGAGAAGCAAGAACCGTGAAGAGTTTGAAAGCACGCTCAACCGTTTCCGATCCTATTGCCCCGGTCTGGTGCCACCGCTGCTCGATTCGGATCGCGCCCTACGAGCGCCGGACAGTGAAAAAGGGGAAGACCTACCATCCGAGTTGCTATTCGAAAATGAACGGGAATTCGAACGGCCGGAAGTAATCTTCCGGACGCGAGTACCGGCCTGGCCGCCCGGCTCGGCGCGTTCCCGCATTTACTTCTTTACGCTCCAGTGAAAAAGCACAAGAATTGCGGTCATTGGATGTGAAGAAAGGAGCGCGGAATGTTCAGGATACTTGCAGTCATGCTGGTGCTTGCACAGGCAAACTCAACGCGATCTCTTCCTGCGGTTGATGTAAAAGCAGCCGATATTCAGGCGACCGTGAAACAGGAGATCGCAACCAAGACGACCGATATTCCGATTCGCACGGTCGATGCCGGGGGACACCACATTGGTGTTGCGGTCGTCCATCGGGAAAAGGGAGCCGGTCCCAATAACGCCGCGATACACGACAAGGTCTCGGAAGTGTATCAAATCACCGAAGGGTCGGGAACGTTTGTAACAGGCGGCGAGTTAGTGAATCCCCAGCGCCGCGAGAACAGTTCTGA
>QHXD01000456.1:5421-8636 GCA_003223895.1 Acidobacteriota bacterium | reverse complement strand
CGGCATTAAAGGCGGTGTGAGCCGCCGGGTCGCGAAGGGTGACATGGTCATCATCCCCGCGGGGACCTCACACGGGTTTTCAGAGATTCAGGAATCGATTACTTACACCGTCGTGCGGATCGATCCCGCCCGGGTTATCAAACTCAAGTAAGAACTATTTCGTTCCCTCGGGCAGAGCGAATACGACCAACGTAGATCCCAGGCGAAAATTTTCGTTGGGGAACAGCCCGGCGGCGGCTCCCCCGACCAGGGTCTGGTGCCAGCCGCTGGTTGCCGCAACGTATTGCCTGCCATTCACGGAGTATGAAATCGCCGATCCGCGATGGCCGGCGCCGGTCTGAAAACTCCAAAGCTTGTTTCCCGTTCGCGCATCGAGCGCGAAGAAATTGCCCTCGGGATCACCCGTGAACACGAGGTCGCCGGCGGTCGCAAGCATCGATGAAAGCAGAACGAACTTGTAAGGCATGCTCCAGATTCGCTTGCCCGTGGCAGGGTCCCAGGCGTCCACATGGCTGTAAGCGGTGCGATTCGGCGGCAGCTTCATAGGAAAAGCGCCGTTCATGAAGAAGCGTCCCTCTTCCGGCTTGTTGTCATTAGGCGTGACGTCGGTGCAGATTTCATTCGTGGGCGTGTAGATGAAGCCCGTTCGCGGCGAGTAGGCCATGGAGTTCCAGCTTTTAGCGCCGGCGGCGCTGGGGCAGAAAGATCTCGTTTCACCGAGTTCGGGTTCGTAGCGGCCGGCGAGTTTACCGTCGTCGGTGACTCCGCTAATCCAATTGAACACTTCAGGGACGTTGAAGGACCCAAGATACTGCCCGGTTGCGCGGTCGAGGACGAAGGTCAGACCGCTCTTGTTCATGTGAACCAGGATCTTTCGCGTCTGGCCGCGAATCTGCCGGTCCATCAAAAGGACTTCGTAAGAAGAATCGAAATCCCAGACATCGTCCGGGACCTCCTGGTAATACCATCGCAGCTTTCCCGTGTCCGCGTCGAGCGCAACGACGCTGGCGGTATAGAGATTCACGTCCCGAGTCTTGTTGGTTCCGGGGGCAACACGATCGCCATCGTAGAAATCGGCCGCCGCGTTACCAGTGCCCCAGTAGACCAGATTCAGGTCCGCATCGAAGGAACCGGTGAGCCAGGGTGATCCGCCGCCGAACCGCCAGCTGTCACCTTTCCAGGTTTCATTTCCCTTTTCGCCCGGACCGGGAACCACATACCAGCGCCACGCCAGCCGGCCGGTTTTGGCGTAGAAGGCGGTCAGGTAGCCGCGATGCGCCTGATCGCCGCCATTGCCGCCGATGATGACCTTGTCCTTCACGACGAGCGGCGCGGCAGTGATGTTGCAGCCGCATTGTTTAGGATCATCGACGCTGACTTTCCAGACCTCGCGGCCGCTCTTCTGATCGAGCGCGACCACGAAGTTGTCCTTCGTGCCAAAGAAGACCTTGCCATCGCCGACGGCGACACCGCGATTCTGGATGAAATCGGAATGACTGCCGGGAATGCCGGGCCGGGGTGTGGGATACCGGTATTGCCAGATCACGCGGCCGGTGGCCGCATCGAGCGCGTTGACCTGAGCGCGCGCCGAGATGAGGTACATCACACCATCAACAACGATGGGCGTGGAGTGGAGATTCTCCGCGTAGTCGCCGGTTTGAAAGATCCAGGCCGGGAGGAGATTCCTGACGTTGGTGGTATTGATCTGATCGAGAGCACTGTAGCGCCACGAGAGCTGCGTGCCGCCGTAGTGCAGCCAGTCGGCGCGCGCCGGGCCGTTGTCCTGCGCGTAAAGCGGCAATGCCATAAGCAGGATCAGAAGGAATCTCATGATAGTAGCCCTCATCTATTGTCCGCGGCAGGTTGCGGCGCCGGACCCTTGTGCAACGGTTTGCGCGGAATCATCTGATCGCGATTCGCCGCGTGGTACACAAACGACGCGACGATCACCGCGTTCTTCATCATATCGGGCGCCTGGATCCGGTCATAGACATCCATATTCGTGTGGTGCGTGCGCGTATTGTACTCGATCGGGTCCTGGGCGAAGCTGAAGCCGGGCAGGCCGACCGCATCGAATGACGTGTGATCCGTGCCGCCGATGCTCGTCGGTGGCTGGCGTGGAGCGCCCACGGAAACCAGCGTCATTCCGATGTTGTTGAACGGTTTTGTCCAGGCTTCAAAGATTGGAGCCGCCAGCTCGTTCCCATTGAGGTTGATTCCGCGGATGGCTCCTGTGCCGGTGTCGACGTTAAAGTACGCGTCCAGCTTCGAACGGTCCGGCTTGAGCTTCATCGTGTTTCGGTCGCCGAAATGTTCCTTCACGTACGCATCCGATCCCAGCAGACCTTCTCTGACCGTTTCATTTTCTTCTCCAGTTGCGAGCAGTTTATTCCGATTGCCTGCGGACCGCGAGCCAATTGGCAAGCGCGATGGCAAAAGTGCGGGATGTGCATCCGTGTGATCAAAACACCCGTGAATATGAGGCCAAATACACCGAACAGCATTCCGGCGGGGAGACGAAACGCATCCGCACGAGGCCTCTTTCTGCGCATTACAATGAGAGCTCCGGCAACGGAGCCGTAAATGAACAGCCGGGAAGCCGCCGCGAGTGTTGCGTTCCAGCGAAAAGTCCCTCCGGCCGAAAACAGAAGCAGGAGCACAGAAAAGGTCGCAATGGACAAGTACGGAGTGCGAAACCGCGGATGAATAGCCGCGAAAAACCTGGGGAAATCGCGCCGTTCACCCATCGCGAATGTAAGACGCGGCGTGTGCAGCATGCTGGCGCCCATATAGCCGTAAATGCAAACCAGAGCACCGGCGCCGACGAGCGATACACCAAGCGGTCCCAGGAACCGGCGCGCTGCGTCCACGGCCGGCTTTGCGCTTGCTGCTGCGTCGGGAAGTGTGTAAATCACGACGTACTGCATGGCGGTATACAGTAGGGTCGTTGTGATCAAGGCGCCAAGCAACGCGATTGGAATGTCTCGGCGCGGATTGCGTGCCTCACCGGAGATCAGCAATGCAGCCTCAAATCCTGCAAACGCGTAGACCATCAGAATGATCGCTTCGAACCAATGCGCAGCCGTCACGGGAACTGTGGCGGGAGCAACACGGACGCCGGGCTGCAACGCCAGCGCCATGAGCCCTCCACCTATGAAAAGCACGAGGAGCAGAAGCTTCGTGGCCGTAAAGAAATTGCTGAGGCGATTGCCGCC
>QHXD01000456.1:0-5358 GCA_003223895.1 Acidobacteriota bacterium | reverse complement strand
CGGCAGAAATTCGCTCAGGTAGCTGATAAACAGGTTTGCCACCGCAGAGGCTGCGGAGATTCGCGACAGCCACGTAAGCCATCCGATCTGAATGCCCACGAATTGTCCGAAGGCTTCCCGCGCGTAGAGATAAGGTCCGCCGGCTTCTGGAAACTGGGAGGCCACCTCGGCGAAACATGCCATGATTACGGCCAGACCCGCCGCCGCGACAAGGTAGCCTGCAGGACTGAGTCTTCCAAGATGGCCGGCGATGAGCGACGGAGTACCGAAGATACTCGCGCCGATCATCGTGTTGACCATCAGCGCCGCCAGGCTCCAGCGGCCGATCGCCCGCACCAGACCCGTGGGCTGTTCAACTGCGGCTTGCGTTCCAATCGTCCTGGCCATGGCTTGCGACAATGTAGTGCATTGCACTGCAAAGCTCAAGACAGGCGGAGCCGTTTGAGCATCTCGTCTGCGTGTGTGCCGTGCCAGTACACCCGGTCGCAGGACGGACAGACGGCGAAGCGCTCCTGGGTCAGGTACACGTAGGGCGGAACTTTCTCGAAGACGGCCTCTTTATCGACTTTCTGCAGGGAAGTGTTGCATTCGAGGCACCGGGAGAACATGTCGAATTCTTTGAGCCCGAATTTCCGGAGAACCTGCTGGATCTGATCCTCGTGATCTCCGCTTTCGATGAGAATACACTGGGCCTGGCCCGGACGAGCATCCAGGCCGGTGTCGCGTGTGAGAATCACGCGGTTTTCAGCTTCGGCGATCCGAATGATTTCGTCGTCTTCATACTTGTTCGAGTACGCGACATCGAATCCCAGCACCCGCAGCCAGCGCGCGAGTTTACCGACCATGACGTCGGCGATGAAACGAGGCACGATTCCTCACATCCGGCGGGGGACTTCAATGCCCATGAGATCCAGGGCCTTGGTGAGGGACTCGCGCACAAGATCCACAACGAGAACATAGAAAAGCCGCTTCTGTGGATCCTCTTCCGAGATGATGCGGTAGCGGTGATAGAAGAGACTGAATCGCTGGGCCAGCGTGAAGGCGTATTTGGCGAGCGTTGCGGGCTCCAGGGTCATGATCACCTGATTTGCGATCTCGTCCAGGCGGAGGGCCAGGTAGACCAATTCCCAAATATCGTTCGATTCATTCAGGAAAGCCTCGAGCTTGGGATCGTTCAGCAGCTGGTGGACTCGGCTGAAATCAAAATCCGGCTCTGCCTCACGGAGCTTATTAATGATGTTGTTGCCGCGAACCGCAGCGTACTGGAGGTACGGGCCCGTTTCACCGTCGAAGTTCAGCGCCTCTCGGAAGTCAAAGGCGATGATGGCGTTTCTTGTGAACTTCAGCAGGAAGTAGCGCAGAGCGCCAACAGCGATCCGGTGCGCGATCTCAGCGACTTCGGAATTGCGAAGTTCAGGATTGCGTTTTGCGACTTCCTGCTTCGCATCGTTTTCGAGCGTATCGAGCAGGTCGTCCGCCTTGACGCCCTGTCCCTTGCGGCCGGATACCTCAATGTGCGCCCTCTTTCGATCCTCGTCCGAAATCTCTATGCCCAGTTCCTCCGCGCAGGCCGGCGTCAACGCCACGACCTCATACGAAAAGTGGATGGAGCGCCGCGCCTGCTCTTCATAACCGAGCCCGAGTAGTCCCTGCCGGACGACGTTCTGCAGATACGACTGGCGAACATCGATCAAGTTGTACACAGTATCGCCGCTTCCGAAAGACGGATGGTTTGGCGTGCCGGCGGACGAGGTCGTAACCCAGACGTTTTGCTGCGCCTCGAAGACGTCGTACCTGAAATCCTGTTTGAGCAGTCCGAGCTTCCAGAGCTGATAGGCAATGTCTTTGCCGACGTAGGTCACGGTTCCATTGGATCGCACGATGATCTTGTCGTCGTCATGGCCTTCCGATTCGAGACGCATGACCCAGCAGCCCTTGTTCTTGCCTTCGCTTTCAAAAAAGATCGCGTCCTTCTGTCGAAGCTCCCGGAACGCGTAGTCCCAGAATTTCAGGTGCAGGATGTCGCTTTCGCGCGGCAGCAGGTCGTAATCCACATTGATTCGCGCCATCGTTCGAAGGTGACAACGCGCGATCGTCATGGCGACCAGTTCGGCCATCCGGGCCGTCTCGCTCTTGCCCTCTTCTATTTCTTTCAGTGTTTCGGCACGCAGCGTGTGTTTGGGATCTTCCAGTTCGTAGAACGAAGCCACTCTCGCGTAAACGTCCCAGCAGTAGTAATCGAATTTCACAGAGCTGTCTTTGATTATCCGCTGGATATCCTCGATCGTCTTCTTCTCAACGTGCTTCAAACCTACAATGACGTCGGCCACCTGGACGCCCGTATTGTCGATGTAATTCTGGACCTCGACGTTGCGGCCTGCCGCCTGAAGGATCCGGACAAACGTGTCCCCGATCGCAGCATTCCGCAGATGTCCGATGTGAGCCGCCTTGTTGGGATTGATATTCGTGTGCTCGACGATCACCTTGCCCGCCTCCGTGGCGAATCCGCGGACACGGCTACCGCGAAGGGTAGCCGCCCGGTCGACGTAGAAGTTGATGTAGCCGGCGCCGGCCACTTCCATTCGTTCGATGCCTTCAATCTTTCCGGCCCTGGCTATCAACTCCTCGGCAATTCCCCTCGGAGCCCTTTGGAGCTGCTTTGCAAGCGCCAGCGACACCGGTGTGGCCAGTTCGCCCAGCTCGATTTTGGGTGTTTGACTGAGGGTGATTTCGGGCGGCTCGATATTCCACTGGGAGCGAATCGTCGACCGCAGCACATCCTTAATGCGTGCGTGAAGGTCCAGTAGCATAAAGGGCATGTTAACACGGCGAAGATGTTAAGATTTCAGTCCTGCTGCATATGATTACCTTGTACTTCGATTGCTTTTCCGGAATCAGCGGTGACATGACCATAGGTGCGCTGCTGGACCTCGGTCTGGACTTCGATTACCTGAAGACCGAATTGAAGAAGTTGCCGGTTGAGGGCTACGAATTGAAGGCCTCCAGGGTGGTGCGCTCGAGTCTCAGCGCCATGAAATTCGATGTGCTCATGGAGGGAAGTGACGATCACCATCACCGCGGCCGCCACGGTCATGCTCATTTCCATCGAAAGGCGTCGGAAATCCTCGAAATGATTGAGAAGAGCAATCTCAATCCGAATACGAAGCGCATTGCCACGAACATCTTCGCCAAGCTGGCGATATCCGAGGGCAAGGTTCATCACATTCCACCCGAAGACGTGGAGTTTCACGAGGTGGGCGCCGTAGACTCGATCGTCGATACGGTGGGCTCCGCGATTGGCTTCGATGCCCTTGGCGTCGAGCGGTTTCTGTGCTCCGCGATCAACATGCCGGTCCCTGCACCGGCGACCGCGGACCTGCTGCGCCACGCGACGATTTACCAGAAGCACGCCAATACAGAGCTGGTGACGCCGACCGGCGCGGCGATTCTGGCCGCCGTTGTGGATCGCTTCGAGCCGATTCAGGGTTTTGCCATCGACAAGATCGGCTACGGTGCCGGTACGAAGCAGTTTGACGAGTTTCCGAATTGCCTCCGGCTGATGACTGGAGAAGAGCGTGCGTCCGCTCCTTTGCCGGAGCCGGACGAGGTTATCGTTATCGAAGCGAATATCGACGACATGACACCCCAGAATTTCGGGTATGTGACGGAGAAACTCCTCGCCGCCGGCGCCCTCGATGTCTTCACGCTGCCGGTCCAGATGAAGAAGGGACGGCCCGGGCACCTCCTCCAGGTCCTGGCGCCTTCGGATAGTGCGGACGCTCTTTGCCGAATCATCTTTCAGGAAACCACCACGATCGGCGTTCGCCGCCACAGCGCCGAGCGCAATACTCTCGCTCGCGAATTTGTCGAAGTCGAGACTGAATACGGCAAGGTGAAAATCAAGGTCTCCAGGCTCGATGGGGAAGTGGTCAATTACGCCCCCGAATATGAGGACTGCGCCCGGATCGCGCGCGAGAAGAACGTCCCGCTGAAGCTCGTTCAGGCCCAGGCCATTGCGGCATACATGAGCATCCAGTAATCCGTTTCGTCCTGGGCCCGCAAATTCAGCTAAACTAATTTTCTATGGCCAAAACGTTCTACTTCACAACGCCGCTTTACTATGTGAACGCTCCGCCGCATCTGGGCGGCACTTATACGACGATCGTTGCCGACACGATTGCCCGATACAAACGCATGATGGGTTTTGACGTCAAGTTCTTCTGTGGCACAGACGAGCATGGACAGAAGATCGAGCGTGCGGCCAAAAAGGAAGGGCTGGAACCGAAAGCACTTGCGGACCGGGTCCACAAACTCTATTTGGAATTGTGGAAGTCGATCGGTATCGAGTACGACGAGTTCGTCCGGACGACAGAGCCTCGCCACGACCTCGCCGTGATCGAGCTTTATACCCGCGCGAAGGCCAGCGGATACATCTACAAAGGCGCGTACTCGGGCTGGTATTGTGTTTCGGATGAGGCATACGCGCCAGAGAGCGATCCATCGACGCCTGCCAAGTGTCCCGATTGTGGGCGCCTCACCGAGTGGTTTTCCGAAGAGAGTTACTTTTTCAAGCTCTCGGCATTTCAGGACCGCCTGCTGGAGCTTTATGAAAAGAATCCGAAGTTCATCCGGCCGGAAAGCCGCCGGAACGAAATCGCTTCATTCGTCAAGGGAGGCCTGAAAGACCTTTCGATCAGCCGTAAGACGCTGAAGTGGGGAATCCCTCTGCCGGACGATCCATCGCATGTCTTCTACGTCTGGTTCGATGCGCTCACCGCCTATCTCACCGGTGCCGGTTTCAAGGTCGATGATGTGAAGTTCTCAAAGTACTGGCCCGGCGAGCATCTGGTTGGGAAGGACATTCTGCGTTTCCACACTGTTTACTGGCCGGCATTCCTGATGGCAGCCCGACGAACAGAAGATGTCGAAGTCGCGCGGAAACGTTCAGGATCCGTTTATACTGAATGAAGTCTTCGGCTCCGAGCTGCTGCGCTATTACCTGCTGCGAGAGATGGTCTTCGGCCAGGACTGCAATTTCTCCCTGGAAGCCATTGTTCAGCGCTACAACAGCGATCTGGCGAACGACCTTGGAAATCTGCTGAGCCGCACCACCGCAATGATTTCCAAATACCGGTCGGGCCGTGTTCCCTGGCAGGGCGAGGCGAAGGGAGACGCCGAGGTTCGCAATCTGGCAGGGCGCGTCATTGACAGCTATCGAGCAAACTTCGACGACTACAGTTTTTCGCGTGCCCTGGAAAATGTCTGGGAGCTGATATCGCGCGTCAACAAGTACATCGTTGAGAACGAGCCCTGGGCGATCGCGGAAAAGCCGTCAGAGGCGAAAAGGCTCGACAGCGT